>NZ_JBJQLG010000063.1:0-503 GCF_046486495.1 Escherichia sp. WS3227_2 | reverse complement strand
GAAGCCATCCGAAATACCAACACTGCTCGGATATACCGCTAGCCTGGTTGATAAAAAATGGTTGCGACTGGCAGCAAGGAGGAATCATGGCTGATTTGAGAAAAGCAGCGCGTGGTCGGGAATGCCAGGTAAGAATCCCTGGCGTATGTAATGGCAATTCTGAAACGTCTGTACTGGCACATATCCGGCTGGCTGGATTGTGCGGTACCGGTATCAAACCGCCAGACCTGATTGCCACCATTGCATGTTCTGCCTGCCACGACGAAATCGACCGCCGCACACATTTTGTCGATGCTGCATATGCAAAAGAATGCGCGCTGGAAGGTATGGCGAGAACACAGGTTATCTGGCTGAAAGAGGGGGTTATTAAGGCGTGAATACCTACAGTATCACATTACCCTGGCCTCCGAGCAATAATCGCTATTACCGCCATAATCGCGGGCGCACGCACGTCAGTGCAGAGGGGCAGGCATACCGCGATAACGTCGCCCGAATCATTAAAA
>NZ_JBJQLG010000062.1:0-503 GCF_046486495.1 Escherichia sp. WS3227_2 | reverse complement strand
AGATCGGTTTGCATAAATCGTTGATGGTCGGGCTGGGTTATGACGTCAAAGTCGGAAATAACGTTACCTTCACCGTTGGTAAAACGAAAAAGGATGATACCGGGCAGACCGCGATTTACTCCGCCGGTGAGCATCTGGAACTCTGCTGTGGTAAGGCAAGGCTGGTGCTGACTAAGGACGGACAAATTTTTCTCAACGGCACAAAAATTCATTTGCAGGGTAAGGAGCAGGTTAATGGTGACTCACTGTTGATTAACTGGAACTGTGCAGCCTCGAAATCCCCACCGAAGACCCCTGATGAAAAGCAGGATACGCCGGATATGAGAGAGTACTGATCCCGTACCTGTTCGGTATTCAGTAACAAACAAGCATTAAAAATAAACAGAAGAAGGAATTGAATCATGAGCGGAAAACCAGCGGCGCGTCAGGGAGATATGACTCAGTATGGCGGTCCCATTGTCCAGGGTTCGGCAGGTGTAAGAATTGGCGCGCCCACCGGCGTG
>NZ_JBJQLG010000061.1:0-513 GCF_046486495.1 Escherichia sp. WS3227_2 | reverse complement strand
GGCAGCCTGCCGGGAACAAAGACGCAGATGACCATTCGTTCGAAAACCTATAAGGGCAGCGGGTTTAATGAACTGAAGTTTGACGATGCGACAGGGAAAGAACAGGTCTACTCCACGCGCAGAAGAACATGAACACCGAGGTGCTGAATAACCGCACCACGGATGTGATAAACAACCATGCTGAGACCATTGGCAACAATCAGATGATTGCGGTTACCAACAATCAGATACAGACGGTGGGCGTTAACCAGATAGAGACGGTGGGCAGTAACCAGATCATTAAAGTGGGCTCTGTTCAGGTGGAAACGATTGGACTTGTTCGTGCGCTGACTGTGGGCGTGGCGTATCAGACGACGGTAGGTGGCATTATGAACACCTCGGTGGCCCTGATGCAGTCCTCGTAGATCGGTTTGCATAAATCGTTGATGGTCGGGCTGGGTTATGACGTCAAAGTCGGAAATAACGTTACCTTCACCGTTGGTAAAACGAAAAAGGATGATACCGGGCAGACCG
>NZ_JBJQLG010000060.1:0-518 GCF_046486495.1 Escherichia sp. WS3227_2 | reverse complement strand
ACGCTTCTTTAAGGTAAGGAGGTGATCCAACCGCAGGTTCCCCTACGGTTACCTTGTTACGACTTCACCCCAGTCATGAATCACAAAGTGGTAAGCGCCCTCCCGAAGGTTAAGCTACCTACTTCTTTTGCAACCCACTCCCATGGTGTGACGGGCGGTGTGTACAAGGCCCGGGAACGTATTCACCGTGGCATTCTGATCCACGATTACTAGCGATTCCGACTTCATGGAGTCGAGTTGCAGACTCCAATCCGGACTACGACGCACTTTATGAGGTCCGCTTGCTCTCGCGAGGTCGCTTCTCTTTGTATGCGCCATTGTAGCACGTGTGTAGCCCTGGTCGTAAGGGCCATGATGACTTGACGTCATCCCCACCTTCCTCCAGTTTATCACTGGCAGTCTCCTTTGAGTTCCCGGCCGGACCGCTGGCAACAAAGGATAAGGGTTGCGCTCGTTGCGGGACTTAACCCAACATTTCACAACACGAGCTGACGACAGCCATGCAGCACCTGTCTCAC
>NZ_JBJQLG010000059.1:0-542 GCF_046486495.1 Escherichia sp. WS3227_2 | reverse complement strand
GGGAAGCTGGCTGAACGTGTCGGCATGGATTCTGTCGACCCACAGGAACTGATCACCACTCTTCGCCAGACGGCATTTAAAGGTGATGCCAGCGATGCGCAGTTCATCGCATTGTTGATCGTCGCCAACCAGTACGGCCTTAATCCGTGGACGAAAGAAATTTACGCCTTCCCTGATAAGCAGAACGGCATCGTTCCGGTGGTGGGCGTTGATGGCTGGTCCCGCATCATCAATGAAAACCAGCAGTTTGATGGCATGGACTTTGAGCAGGACAATGAATCCTGTACATGCCGGATTTACCGCAAGGACCGTAATCATCCGATCTGCGTTACCGAATGGATGGATGAATGCCGCCGCGAACCATTCAAAACTCGCGAAGGCAGAGAAATCACGGGGCCGTGGCAGTCGCATCCCAAACGGATGTTACGGCATAAAGCCATGATTCAGTGTGCCCGTCTGGCCTTCGGATTTGCTGGTATCTATGACAAGGATGAAGCCGAGCGCATTGTCGAAAATACTGCATACACTGCAGAACGTCAGCC
>NZ_JBJQLG010000058.1:0-558 GCF_046486495.1 Escherichia sp. WS3227_2 | reverse complement strand
GCTTCGGCCAGATGACGGCGGTCCACCGCGAGGAAGGCATCAGCCTTTACCGCCACTATGACAACCGTGGCCGGTTAACCTCGGTGAAAGACGCACAGGGCCGTGAAACGCAGTATGAGTACAACGCCGCAGGCGACCTGACTGCCGTTATCACCCCGGGCGGCAACCGGAGCGAGACACAGTACGATGCGTGGGGAAAAGCGGTCAGCACCACGCAGGGCGGGCTGACGCGCAGTATGGAGTATGACGCGGCAGGACGTGTCGCCACGCTGACCAACGAGAACGGCAGTGACAGCGCCTTCCGTTACGACGCACTGGACCGGCTGGTACAGCAGGGCGGCTTTGACGGGCGGACGCAACGTTATCATTATGACCTGACCGGAAAACTCACGCAGAGTGAAGATGAGGGGCTTGTCACCCTCTGGCACTACGACGAATCGGACCGCCTCACTCACCGCACGGTGAACGGCGAACCGGCAGAGCAGTGGCAGTATGATGGCCACGGCTGGCTGAGAGAAATCAGCCACCTGAGCGAAGGCCACCGTGTGGCGGTCCACT
>NZ_JBJQLG010000057.1:0-560 GCF_046486495.1 Escherichia sp. WS3227_2 | reverse complement strand
ATTCCCAGCCACAACACGGTTAAAAACTGGATAAAAGGCTACCGCAAATCTGGTAATGAGGCCTTTATCAGGCGCAGGAAGGAGAAAAGCATGACCCGTTCTGATGATACCCATGAAAACGAGGCAAACATGACGCCGGAAGAGATGAAGAATGAGCTGCGTTATCTTCGCGCAGAAAATGCATATCTGAAAGCCATGCAGGAGCATCTCCTGGAAAAAAAGCGCCAGGAGCTGGAGAAAAAACGAAAGTCATCCGGAGCCTGAGGTGCGGACACTGCCAGCCTGACCTGTTAAAGGCTGCAGGGCTGGCCAGAAGCACGCTGTACTACCAGCTGTCACTGCAGAAGGCTAAGGACAAGTATGCTGATGTGAAACAGCTCATAGCCTCCATCTTCCATGAACACCGGGGATGTTATGGGTACCGGCGGATCCATTGTGAGCTTCAGAAAAGAGGTCTTAAGTTCAGTGGCAAAACGGTGCGAAAACTGATGCAACAGCTCGGCCTGAAGTCTCCTGTGCGCCTGAAGAAATACCGGTCTTACCGGGGAAATATGGGACTC
>NZ_JBJQLG010000056.1:0-570 GCF_046486495.1 Escherichia sp. WS3227_2 | reverse complement strand
ACACGGAAGTGGCCGTAAACTCCACCCTTCGTCCGTCTTTCTGTACTGTTGCCACCCGTTTACCTGTCATCAGGTCATGCAGTGCCGCACGGGCAGCGGCAAGTTCTTCCTGTCGCGTCATTCATCCTCTCCGGATAAGGCACGGGCGTAATCTGCCAGTGTTTTCTTGTTGGTTGCTGCACCATCCTCTTCCTGCAGGCTCGCCAGCAGCGCACTGAGATCCAGCTGCCAGCGGGAAATACTGATGCGCAGCGCCGCCAGCGCATAAACGAAGCAGTCGAGTGCCTCATTGCGTCGCTTTTTGCTGTCCCACAGTATTTTTTTCCTGCCATCCACCCATTTTTCGACCTGCTCTTCAGCAGTCAGCTGCTGCGCTTCGGTCAGATCAAAAATATCCGGGTTATTCGGGAAGTGAACGGCACCGGGAAGCGGTTCATCCCCTTCCGGCGTCAGTGTGAAGCGGTTATAAATCTGCTCTTTCGCGGTATCCGTACCGATTTCGGTAAGGTAAACCCCGTTTTTGTTTCGCTTACGTGGCATGCTGGCCACCGGCTTTCCGTAGACGGATGC
>NZ_JBJQLG010000055.1:0-594 GCF_046486495.1 Escherichia sp. WS3227_2 | reverse complement strand
TGACCTGAAAAAATATATTGCAGAGCTGGAAGTGCAGACCGGCATGACACAGCGACGCAGGGGACCTGCAGGATTTTATGTATGAAAACGCCCACCATTCCCACCCTTCTGGGGCCGGACGGCATGACATCGCTGCGCGAATATGCCGGTTATCACGGCGGTGGCAGCGGATTTGGAGGGCAGTTGCGGTCGTGGAACCCACCGAGTGAAAGTGTGGATGCAGCCCTGTTGCCCAACTTTACCCGTGGCAATGCCCGCGCAGACGATCTGGTACGCAATAACGGCTATGCCGCCAACGCCATCCAGCTGCATCAGGATCATATCGTCGGGTCTTTTTTCCGGCTCAGTCATCGCCCAAGCTGGCGCTATCTGGGCATCGGGGAGGAAGAAGCCCGTGCCTTTTCCCGCGAGGTTGAAGCGGCATGGAAAGAGTTTGCCGAGGATGACTGCTGCTGCATTGACGTTGAGCGAAAACGCACGTTTACCATGATGATTCGGGAAGGTGTGGCCATGCACGCCTTTAACGGTGAACTGTTCGTTCAGGCCACCTGGGATACCAGTTCGTCGCGGCTTTTCCGGACACAGTTCCGGATG
>NZ_JBJQLG010000054.1:0-627 GCF_046486495.1 Escherichia sp. WS3227_2 | reverse complement strand
TTACCGACGCTTATCGCAGATTAGCACGTCCTTCATCGCCTCTGACTGCCAGGGCATCCACCGTGTACGCTTAGTCGCTTAACCTCACAACCCGAAGATGTTTCTTTCGATTCATCATCGTGTTGCGAAAATTTGAGAGACTCACGAACAACTTTCGTTGTTCAGTGTTTCAATTTTCAGCTTGATCCAGATTTTTAAAGAGCAAAACTTCGCAGTGAACCTTTGCAGGTACACTCTGAAGTATTTTTTATTTAATCACTACAGAGATGGTGGAGCTATGCGGGATCGAACCGCAGACCTCCTGCGTGCAAAGCAGGCGCTCTCCCAGCTGAGCTATAGCCCCATAACATGTAGTTAAAACCTCTTCAAATTTGCCGTGCAAATTTGGTAGGCCTGAGTGGACTTGAACCACCGACCTCACCCTTATCAGGGGTGCGCTCTAACCACCTGAGCTACAAGCCTGTAGAGGTTTTACTGCTCATTTTCATCAGACAATCTGTGTGAGCACTGCAAAGTACGCTTCTTTAAGGTAAGGAGGTGATCCAACCGCAGGTTCCCCTACGGTTACCTTGTTACGACTTCACCCCAGTCATGAATCACAAAGTGGTAAGCGCCCTCCCGAAGGTT
>NZ_JBJQLG010000053.1:0-640 GCF_046486495.1 Escherichia sp. WS3227_2 | reverse complement strand
TGAAAGCGCTGGAAGGCGACGCAGAGTGGGAAGCGAAAATCCTGGAACTGGCTGGCTTCCTGGATTCTTACATTCCGGAACCAGAGCGTGCGATTGACAAGCCGTTCCTGCTGCCGATCGAAGACGTATTCTCCATCTCCGGTCGTGGTACCGTTGTTACCGGTCGTGTAGAACGCGGTATCATCAAAGTTGGTGAAGAAGTTGAAATCGTTGGTATCAAAGAGACTCAGAAGTCTACCTGTACTGGCGTTGAAATGTTCCGCAAACTGCTGGACGAAGGCCGTGCTGGTGAGAACGTAGGTGTTCTGCTGCGTGGTATCAAACGTGAAGAAATCGAACGTGGTCAGGTACTGGCTAAGCCGGGCACCATCAAGCCGCACACCAAGTTCGAATCTGAAGTGTACATTCTGTCCAAAGATGAAGGCGGCCGTCATACTCCGTTCTTCAAAGGCTACCGTCCGCAGTTCTACTTCCGTACTACTGACGTGACTGGTACCATCGAACTGCCGGAAGGCGTAGAGATGGTAATGCCGGGCGACAACATCAAAATGGTTGTTACCCTGATCCACCCGATCGCGATGGACGACGGTCTGCGTTTCGCAATCCGTGAAGGCGGCCGTACCGTTGGCGCGGGCGTTGT
>NZ_JBJQLG010000052.1:0-748 GCF_046486495.1 Escherichia sp. WS3227_2 | reverse complement strand
CCAGCGGCGCGTCAGGGAGATATGACTCAGTATGGCGGTCCCATTGTCCAGGGTTCGGCAGGTGTAAGAATTGGCGCGCCCACCGGCGTGGCGTGCTCGGTGTGTCCGGGCGGGATGACTTCGGGCAACCCGGTAAATCCGCTGCTGGGGGCGAAGGTGCTGCCCGGCGAGACGGATGTTGCGCTGCCCGGCCCGCTGCCGTTCATTCTCTCCCGCACCTACAGCAGCTACCGGACGAAGACGCCTGCGCCGGTGGGCGTTTTCGGCCCCGGCTGGAAAGCGCCTTCTGATATCCGCTTACAGCTACGTGATGACGGACTGATACTCAACGACAACGGCGGGCAGAGCATTCACTTTGAGCCGCTGCTGCCGGGGGAGGCGGTGTACAGCCGCAGCGAGTCAATGTGGCTGGTTCGCGGTGGTAAGGCAGCGCAGCCGGACGGCCACACGCTGGCGCGGCTGTGGGGGGCGCTGTCGCCGGATATCCGGTTAAGCCCGCATCTTTACCTGGCGACCAACAGCGCACAGGGACCGTGGTGGATACTGGGGTGGTCTGAGCGGGTGCCGGGTGCTGAGGACGTACTGCCAGCGCCGCTGCCGCCGTACCGGGTGCTTACCGGGCTGGCGGACCGCTTCGGGCGGACCGCTTCGGGCGGACGCTGACGTACCGGCGTGAGGCCGCCGGTGACCTGGCCGGGGAAATCACCGGCGTGACGGACGGTGCCGGGCGGGAGTTCCGTCTGGTGCT
>NZ_JBJQLG010000051.1:0-820 GCF_046486495.1 Escherichia sp. WS3227_2 | reverse complement strand
GGCACTGTTGCAAAGTTAGCGATGAGGCAGCCTTTTGTCTTATTCAAAGGCCTTACATTTCAAAAACTCTGCTTACCAGGCGTATTTCGCCCAGGGGATCACCATAATAAAATGCTGAGGCCTGGCCTTTGCGTAGTGCACGCATCACCTCAATACCTTTGATGGTGGCGTAAGCCGTCTTCATGGATTTAAATCCCAGCGTGGCGCCGATTATCCGTTTCAGTTTGCCATGATCGCATTCAATCACGTTGTTCCGGTACTTAATCTGTCGGTGTTCAACGTCAGACGGGCACCGGCCTTCGCGTTTGAGCAGAGCAAGCGCGCGACCATAGGCGGGCGCTTTATCCGTGTTGATGAATCGCGGGATCTGCCACTTCTTCACGTTGTTGAGGATTTTACCCAGAAACCGGTATGCAGCTTTGCTGTTACGACGGGAGGAGAGATAAAAATCGACAGTGCGGCCCCGGCTGTCGACGGCCCGGTACAGATACGCCCAGCGGCCATTGACCTTCACGTAGGTTTCATCCATGTGCCACGGGCAAAGATCGGAAGGGTTACGCCAGTACCAGCGCAGCCGTTTTTCCATTTCAGGCGCATAACGCTGAACCCAGCGGTAAATCGTGGAGTGATCGACATTCACTCCGCGTTCAGCCAGCATCTCCTGCAGCTCACGGTAACTGATGCCGTATTTGCAGTACCAGCGTACGGCCCACAGAATGATGTCACGCTGAAAATGCCGGCCTTTGAATGGGTTCATGTGCAGCTCCATCAGCAAAAGGGGATGATAAGTTTATCACCACCGACTATTTGCAACAGTGCC
>NZ_JBJQLG010000050.1:0-886 GCF_046486495.1 Escherichia sp. WS3227_2 | reverse complement strand
CCTTTAATGGGGATCACCCGGAACAGCCCATGTTTTTTCGAGCGTTCATACACAATGGTCGGGTCAATCCCGCCAGTATCCCAGCAGATACGGGATATCGACATTTCTGCACCATTCCGGCGGGTATAGGTTTTATTGATGGCCTCATCCACACGCAGCAGCGTCTGTTCATCGTCGTGGCGGCCCATAATAATCTGCCGGTCAATCAGCCAGCTTTCCTCACCCGGCCCCCATCCCCATACGCGCATTTCGTAGCGGTCCAGCTGGGAGTCGATACCGGCGGTCAGGTAAGCCACACGGTCAGGAACGGGCGCTGAATAATGCTCTTTCCGCTCTGCCATCACTTCAGCATCCGGACGTTCGCCAATTTTCGCCTCCCACGTCTCACCGAGCGTGGTGTTTACGAAGGTTTTACGTTTTCCCGTATCCCCTTTCGTTTTCATCCAGTCTTTGACAATCTGCACCCAGGTGGTGAACGGGCTGTACGCTGTCCAGATGTGAAAGGTCACACTGTCAGGTGGCTCAATCTCTTCACCGGATGACGAAAACCAGAGAATGCCATCACGGGTCCAGATCCCGGTCTTTTCGCAGATATAACGGGCATCAGTAAAGTCCAGCTCCTGCTGGCGGATGACGCAGGCATTATGCTCGCAGAGATAAAACACGCTGGAGGGGTCATCCGGCGTCCATTTGAGGCCAAACGGCGTCTCTTTGTCGCCAAATTTAAGATACTGCTCCTCCCCGCAATGCGGGCAGGCAACATGAAAACGCATAAAATGCGGGGATTCACTGGCTGCACGCTCAATCTGACAGGTGCCTCTCACTTTTGGCGTGGAGCCACGGATGGACTTTGGCCAGACCGAGCCTTCAATACGCTTGTCACCCA
>NZ_JBJQLG010000048.1:0-970 GCF_046486495.1 Escherichia sp. WS3227_2 | reverse complement strand
TCAGCCTCAGCGTTCCCCGACACACTGCCCGGTACCGAATACGGCCCCGACAGGGGCATCCGTCTTTCGGCGGTGTGGCTGATGCACGACCCGGCATACCCGGAGAGCCTGCCCGGTGCGCCACTGGTGCGGTACACGTATACGGAAGCCGGTGAACTGCTGGCGGTATATGACCGCAGCAATACGCAGGTGCGCGCTTTCACGTATGACGCGCAGCACCCGGGCCGGATGGTGGCGCACCGTTACGCGGGAAGGCCGGAGATGCGCTACCGCTACGACGATGCGGGGCGGGTGGTGGAGCAGCTGAACCCGGCAGGCCTGAGTTACCGCTACCAGTATGAGCAGGACCGCATCACCGTCACGGACAGCCTGAACCGGCGTGAGGTGCTGCATACAGAAGGCGGGGCCGGGCTGAAGCGGGTGGTGAAAAAAGAACTGGCGGACGGCAGCGTCACGCGCAGCGGGTATGACCCGGTGGGGCGGCTTACGGCGCAGACGGACGCGGCGGGACGGCGGACAGAGTACGGTCTGAATGTGGTGTCAGGCGACATCACGGACATCACCACGCCGGACGGGCGGGAGACGAAATTTTACTATAACGACGGGAACCTGGTGACGGCGGTGGTGTACCCGGACGGGCTGGAGAGCCGCCGGGCGTATGATGAGCGGGACAGGCTGGTATCGGAGACATCGCGCAGTGGGGACGTCATCCGGTATGCTTATGATAATCCGCACAGTGAATTACCGGCCACGACAACAGATGCGACGGGCAGCACCCGGCAGATGACCTGGAGCCGCTACGGTCAGTTGCTGGCGTTCACCGACTGCTCGGGCTACCAGACCCGCTATGAGTATGACCGCTTCGGCCAGATGACGGCGGTCCACCGCGAGGAAGGCATCAGCCTTTACCGCCACTATGACAACCGTGGCCGGTTAACCTCGGTGAAAGACGCACAGGGCCGTGAAACGC
>NZ_JBJQLG010000047.1:0-1033 GCF_046486495.1 Escherichia sp. WS3227_2 | reverse complement strand
CGATGAAAATCCGGCATCTCAATCCCCGCCAGATGATAAGCATCCCGGAACAGCGTGTAACAGTCCGTCACCCCGTGCTCAAAGCGCCGTCCGGTGAGATGCGGCACACAGCGGAACTTATGAATCGCCCCCCGGCAGACCAGCCACCACGGCAAATCACTCTGCACCTGCAGCCGCCGGTCAGTCTCACTCAGCCAGGGCAGACCACCGGGGTGGCTGTGGACCAGCGCCACAATCTCACCCTGCATTTCTGCCTGCAGCCAGTCCTCCGGCGACATCCGGAAATACGCCTCCGGCTCACCGGAGATATTCACGCAGGGGAAATATCTTTCCCCCTCCGGCGTGCTTACCACGAAGCCGCACGACTCCGCTGGCGCACATCGCCGGGCGTGCGCCAGAATCGCTGATTCTGTCTGTGTCATGGGATTTACTGCGAAAGTTTGTTAATGGAAAGGAAGCCGCCAAAGTTGCCGACGTTATTGCGAAACTTACAGCCACTCAGGCATTTGCTGCATTTATCCTTCGTGATATCGGACGTTGTCTGGTCATATTCATCCGCGACCGCCGGACCGTGATAACCGCACTCATCGCCGCGATAGGTCCAGGTGCAGGTGTTGGCCAGCATGATACGTCCCGGAAAAACAGCGCCATCTGTTTCCGTCGGCGTGGACAGTACAAAGGAGGCACTCACCGCGCTCAGTTCGCTGCACTGCTCGATGCGCCAGCGGCTGATCACCTCCTGCTCCGGATCGGCGTCACTGTTTCCGTTAACGAAGTTCACCGCATCCAGAAAACGGGCGTAAACCTTACGCCGGACCACCGTTCCGCCGACCAGACTCTGCAGATCTTCCGCCATCCCGGTGACCATACCGTACAGGTTAGAAACCGTCAGCGTGGGGCGCGTACTGGTGCCTTTGCCATTCAGTTCAAAACCACTCCCCTGAATGGGATACGGCTGATACTGTCGCCCCTGCCAGGTGACCGGCTCACCTTTTTCGTTCAGCTCATTACAGAAAAAATAACGTTCTCCACC
>NZ_JBJQLG010000046.1:0-1107 GCF_046486495.1 Escherichia sp. WS3227_2 | reverse complement strand
CAATGGAAGTCAACAAAAAGCAGCTGGCTGACATTTTCGGTGCGAGTATCCGTACCATTCAGAACTGGCAGGAACAGGGAATGCCCGTTCTGCGAGGCGGTGGCAAGGGTAATGAGGTGCTTTATGACTCTGCCGCCGTCATAAAATGGTATGCCGAAAGGGATGCTGAAATTGAGAACGAAAAGCTGCGCCGGGAGGTTGAAGAACTGCGGCAGGCCAGCGAGGCAGATCTCCAGCCAGGAACTATTGAGTACGAACGCCATCGACTTACGCGTGCGCAGGCCGACGCACAGGAACTGAAGAATGCCAGAGACTCCGCTGAAGTGGTGGAAACCGCATTCTGTACTTTCGTGTTGTCGCGGATCGCAGGTGAAATTGCCAGTATTCTCGACGGGCTCCCCCTGTCGGTGCAGCGGCGTTTTCCGGAACTGGAAAACCGACATGTTGATTTCCTGAAACGGGATATCATCAAAGCCATGAACAAAGCAGCCGCGCTGGATGAACTGATACCGGGGTTGCTGAGTGAATATATCGAACAGTCAGGTTAACAGGCTGCGGCATTTTGTCCGCGCCGGGCTTCGCTCACTGTTCAGGCCGGAGCCACAGACCGCCGTTGAATGGGCGGATGCTAATTACTATCTCCCGAAAGAATCCGCATACCAGGAAGGGCGCTGGGAAACACTGCCCTTTCAGCGGGCCATCATGAATGCGATGGGCAGCGACTACATCCGTGAGGTGAATGTGGTGAAGTCTGCCCGTGTCGGTTATTCCAAAATGCTGCTGGGTGTTTATGCCTACTTTATAGAGCATAAGCAGCGCAACACCCTTATCTGGTTGCCGACGGATGGTGATGCCGAGAACTTTATGAAAACCCACGTTGAGCCGACTATTCGTGATATTCCGTCGCTGCTGGCGCTGGCCCCGTGGTATGGCAAAAAGCACCGGGATAACACGCTCACCATGAAGCGTTTCACTAATGGGCGTGGCTTCTGGTGCCTGGGCGGTAAAGCGGCAAAAAACTACCGTGAAAAGTCGGTGGATGTGGCGGGTTATGATGAACTTGCTGCTTTTGATGATGATATTGAACAGGAAGGCTCTCCGACGTTC
>NZ_JBJQLG010000044.1:0-1332 GCF_046486495.1 Escherichia sp. WS3227_2 | reverse complement strand
TTTATTATGGTGATCCCCTGGGCGAAATACGCCTGGTAAGCAGAGTTTTTGAAATGTAAGGCCTTTGAATAAGACAAAAGGCTGCCTCATCGCTAACTTTGCAACAGTGCCTATCTGGGTGTCTTACGATGTTGTGAGGCTGGCCTAATAGTTCTTCCTCAGTGAAACCACTGATTTTAATGAAGTCAGGATTAACGTACGTGATATGGCTTTGAGGGGAGGTAGTCGAAAGAATATTGGCATCTTTTGGGAGTTCTAAGTTTCGACCCGTCACTGGTAAATTCTGGCGCATAAGAACCTCAAGGGTTGGCTGTTTTATTTTATTGTTTTCGGCATTAAGCCCAATTTCTTGAGCGTTACGATAAAGCTAGCATGGAAACGATAGGTGCAAGCAAGTTAAGGGTTGCATCGCGCATGTCAATCTAGGCTATACCCTAACTTGGCGTCAGACCATCCGGCGCTAAATCGTCAGAATAGAGTTGCCTTCCGAATTGATTGACATACGCCGTCAAGGGTCATAGATTTCTTCCTGACACATTTCCCTCAGGAGGATACCTTGCACGGTCAGCGCATCGGTTACGTCCGCGTCAGCAGCTTCGACCAGAACCCAGAACGGCAGCTCGAACAGATCCAGGTGGATAAAGTGTTCACCGACAAGGCGTCGGGCAAGGACACACGGCGGCCCGAACTGGAACGGCTGCTCGCCTTCGTGCGCGAAGGCGACACGGTCGTGGTGCACAGCATGGATCGTCTGGCGCGCAACCTCGACGACCTGCGCCGCCTGGTGCAGGGCCTCACCCAGCGCGGCGTACGCATCGAGTTCCTTAAGGAGCATTTGACCTTCACCGGCGAGGACTCGCCGATGGCGAACCTGATGCTGTCGGTAATGGGCGCGTTCGCCGAGTTCGAACGCGCCTTGATCCGCGAGCGGCAGCGCGAGGGCATCGCGCTCGCCAAGCAGCGCGGGGCCTACCGTGGCAGGAAGAAATCCCTGTCGTCTGAGCGTATTGCCGAACTGCGCCAACGTGTCGAGGCTGGCGAGCAAAAGACCAAGCTGGCTCGTGAATTCGGAATCAGTCGCGAAACCCTGTATCAATACTTGAGAACGGATCAGTAAATATGCCACGTCGTTCAATCCTGTCCGCCGCCGAGCGCGAAAGCCTGCTGGCGTTGCCGGACACCAAGGATGAGTTGATCCGTCACTACACGTTCAGCGAAACCGGCACTGTTGCAAAGTTAGCGATGAGGCAGCCTTTTGTCTTATTCAAAGGCCTTACATTTCAAAAACTCTGCTTACCAGGCGTATTTCGCCCAGGGGATCACCATAATAAA
>NZ_JBJQLG010000043.1:0-1358 GCF_046486495.1 Escherichia sp. WS3227_2 | reverse complement strand
ATACTGTGAGCTCGATGAGTAGGGCGGGACACGTGGTATCCTGTCTGAATATGGGGGGACCATCCTCCAAGGCTAAATACTCCTGACTGACCGATAGTGAACCAGTACCGTGAGGGAAAGGCGAAAAGAACCCCGGCGAGGGGAGTGAAAAAGAACCTGAAACCGTGTACGTACAAGCAGTGGGAGCCTCTTTATGGGGTGACTGCGTACCTTTTGTATAATGGGTCAGCGACTTATATTCTGTAGCAAGGTTAACCGAATAGGGGAGCCGAAGGGAAACCGAGTCTTAACTGGGCGTTAAGTTGCAGGGTATAGACCCGAAACCCGGTGATCTAGCCATGGGCAGGTTGAAGGTTGGGTAACACTAACTGGAGGACCGAACCGACTAATGTTGAAAAATTAGCGGATGACTTGTGGCTGGGGGTGAAAGGCCAATCAAACCGGGAGATAGCTGGTTCTCCCCGAAAGCTATTTAGGTAGCGCCTCGTGAATTCATCTCCGGGGGTAGAGCACTGTTTCGGCAAGGGGGTCATCCCGACTTACCAACCCGATGCAAACTGCGAATACCGGAGAATGTTATCACGGGAGACACACGGCGGGTGCTAACGTCCGTCGTGAAGAGGGAAACAACCCAGACCGCCAGCTAAGGTCCCAAAGTCATGGTTAAGTGGGAAACGATGTGGGAAGGCCCAGACAGCCAGGATGTTGGCTTAGAAGCAGCCATCATTTAAAGAAAGCGTAATAGCTCACTGGTCGAGTCGGCCTGCGCGGAAGATGTAACGGGGCTAAACCATGCACCGAAGCTGCGGCAGCGACACTATGTGTTGTTGGGTAGGGGAGCGTTCTGTAAGCCTGTGAAGGTGTGCTGTGAGGTATGCTGGAGGTATCAGAAGTGCGAATGCTGACATAAGTAACGATAAAGCGGGTGAAAAGCCCGCTCGCCGGAAGACCAAGGGTTCCTGTCCAACGTTAATCGGGGCAGGGTGAGTCGACCCCTAAGGCGAGGCCGAAAGGCGTAGTCGATGGGAAACAGGTTAATATTCCTGTACTTGGTGTTACTGCGAAGGGGGGACGGAGAAGGCTATGTTGGCCGGGCGACGGTTGTCCCGGTTTAAGCGTGTAGGCTGGTTTTCCAGGCAAATCCGGAAAATCAAGGCTGAGGCGTGATGACGAGGCACTACGGTGCTGAAGCAACAAATGCCCTGCTTCCAGGAAAAGCCTCTAAGCATCAGGTAACATCAAATCGTACCCCAAACCGACACAGGTGGTCAGGTAGAGAATACCAAGGCGCTTGAGAGAACTCGGGTGAAGGAACTAGGCAAAATGGTGCCGTAACTTCGGGAGAAGGCACGCTGATA
>NZ_JBJQLG010000042.1:0-1452 GCF_046486495.1 Escherichia sp. WS3227_2 | reverse complement strand
GTGGACGGCCTGCCACCGGACGCGTTTGCGGTGGTCTCCTTTCATCTGAACCAGTCACTCTCTTCGCTCTTTTCCCTCGATCTCTCTCTGGTCAGCCAGCAGTTTCTCTCCCTTGAATTTGCGCAGGTGCTGGACAAAATGGCCTACCTGACGGTATGGCAGGGCGATGACGTACAGCGCCGGGTGAAAGGTGTGGTGACCTGGTTTGAACTGGGGGAGAACGACAAAAACCAGATGCTGTACAGCATGAAGGTGTGCCCACCGCTGTGGCGCACAGGGCTGCGCCAGAACTTCCGTATCTTCCAGAATGAGGACATCGAAAGCATACTCGCGACGATCCTGAAAGAAAACGGGGTGACCGAGTGGAGTCCGCTGTTCAGCGAGCCGCATCCTTCCCGTGAGTTTTGTGTCCAGTACGGCGAAACCGATTACGATTTCCTGTGCCGGATGGCGGCGGAGGAAGGCATCTTCTTTTATGAGGAGCACGCGCAAAAAAGTACCGACCAGAGCCTGGTCCTGTGCGACACCGTGCGTTATCTGCCGGAGTCCTTTGAGATCCCCTGGAATCCGAACACCCGTACCGAGGTGAGCACCCTATGCATCAGCCAGTTCCTCTACAGCGCACAAATCCGCCCATCTTCCGTGGTGACCAAAGACTACACCTTTAAACGACCCGGCTGGGCAGGGCGTTTTGATCAGGAAGGCCAGCACCAGGATTACCAGCGCACACAGTATGAAGTGTATGACTACCCCGGACGTTTCAAGGGTGCCCACGGGCAGAACTTTGCCTGCTGGCAGATGGATGGCTGGCGAAACAACGCAGAAGTGGCGCGCGGAACAAGCCGTTCGCCGGAGATATGGCCGGGACGGCGAATTGCGCTGACGGGGCATCCGCAGGCGAACCTGAACCGGGAATGGCAGGTGGTGGCAAGTGAACTGCACGGCGAGCAGCCGCAGGCGGTGCCGGGACGCAGGGGTTCAGGTACCACGCTGAATAACCACTTTGCGGTAATACCGGCAGACAGAACATGGCGGCCACAGCCGTTGCTGAAACCGCTGGTGGACGGCCCGCAGAGCGCCGTCGTGACGGGACCGGCAGGAGAAGAAATCTTCTGTGATGAACATGGCCGCGTGCGGGTGAAATTTAACTGGGACCGCTATAACCCGTCAAACCAGGACAGTTCATGCTGGATCCGTGTGGCACAGGCGTGGGCAGGCACCGGCTTTGGCAACCTGGCGATACCGCGTGTGGGTCAGGAAGTCATTGTGGACTTCCTCAACGGCGATCCGGACCAGCCGATTATTATGGGGCGTACCTACCACCAGGAAAACCGCACCCCCGGCAGCCTGCCGGGAACAAAGACGCAGATGACCATTCGTTCGAAAACCTATAAGGGCAGCGGGTTTAATGAACTGAAGTTTGACGATGCGACAGGGAAAGAACAGGTCTAC
>NZ_JBJQLG010000041.1:0-1827 GCF_046486495.1 Escherichia sp. WS3227_2 | reverse complement strand
GATATCTCACTTAAGGCTTTCTTATAAATCTGTAGGGTTTCGCCTGTCAGCAGACAAATAACCCGATAAAACAAGGATGAGCAGATGAGCGGAAAACCGGCGGCGCGTCAGGGCGACATGACGCAGTATGGCGGTAGCATTGTTCAGGGTTCAGCCGGGGTACGTATTGGTGCCCCCACCGGCGTGGCCTGTTCGGTGTGCCCCGGCGGGGTGACGTCCGGCCATCCGGTCAATCCGCTGCTCGGTGCGAAGGTCCTTCCCGGCGAAACCGACCTTGCCCTGCCCGGCCCGCTGCCGTTCATCCTCTCCCGCACCTACAGCAGTTACCGGACAAAAACGCCCGCGCCGGTGGGGAGCCTCGGCCCCGGCTGGAAAATGCCCGCGGATATCCGCTTACAGCTGCGCGATAACACACTGATACTCAGTGATAACGGCGGCAGGAGCCTGTATTTTGAGCACCTGTTTCCCGGTGAGGACGGTTACAGCCGCAGCGAGTCACTCTGGCTGGTGCGCGGCGGCGTGGCGAAACTGGATGAAGGTCACCGGCTGGCCGCACTCTGGCAGGCACTGCCGGAAGAGCTTCGCCTGAGTCCGCATCGTTATCTGGCGACGAACAGTCCGCAGGGGCCGTGGTGGGTACTCGGCTGGTGTGAGCAGGTGCCGGAGGCGGATGAGGTGCTGCCCGCGCCGCTGCCGCCGTACCGGGTACTGACCGGGCTGGTGGACCGCTTCGGGCGCACACAGACGTTTCACCGTGAGGCTGGCGGCGAAATCACCGGCGTGACGGATGGCGCAGGCCGTCACTTCCGGCTGGTACTGACCACGCAGGCGCAGCGGGCAGAAGAAGCCCGGCAGCAGGCCATTTCCGGCGGGACGGAACCGTCCGCTTTTCCTGATACCCTGCCGGGTTACACCGAATATGGCCGGGACAACGGCATCCGTCTGTCTGCCGTGTGGCTGACACACGACCCGGAATATCCGGACAACCTGCCAGCCGCGCCGCTGGTACGCTATGGCTGGACGCCGCGTGGCGAACTGGCGGCGGTGTATGACCGCAGCAATACACAGGTGCGCAGCTTTACTTACGATGATAAATACCGGGGCCGGATGGTGGCGCACCGTCACACGGGCCGACCGGAAATCCGTTACCGTTACGACAGTGACGGGCGGGTGACAGAACAGCTAAACCCGGCGGGCTTAAGCTACACGTATCAGTATGAGAAAGACCGCATCACCATCACCGACAGCCTGGACCGCCGTGAAGTCCTGCACACGCAGGGCGAAGGCGGGCTGAAGCGGGTGGTGAAAAAGGAACACGCGGACGGCAGCGTCATGCAGAGTCAGTTTGACGCGGTGGGCAGGCTTAAGGCACAGACGGATGCCGCAGGCCGGACGACTGAGTACAGCCCGGATGTGGTGACGGGACTCATCACGCGCATCACCACACCGGATGGCAGGGCATCGGCATTTTACTATAACCACCACAACCAGTTAACGTCAGCCACCGGGACTGACGGGCTGGAGTTGCGCCGGGAATATGATGAATCCGGCCGTCTGATTCAGGAAACCGCACACAACGGCGATATCACCCGCTACCGTTATGATAATCCACACAGTGACTTACCCTGCGCAACGGAAGATGCCACCGGCAGCCGGAAAACCATGACATGGAGCCGTTACGGTCAGTTGCTGACCGTCACTGACTGTTCCGGTTATGTAACCCGTTATGACCATGACCGTTTTGGTCAGGTGACGGCGGTGCACCGCGAGGAAGGGCTGAGTCAGTACCGCGCATACGACAGCCGTGGACAGTTAATTGCGGTGAAA
>NZ_JBJQLG010000040.1:0-1919 GCF_046486495.1 Escherichia sp. WS3227_2 | reverse complement strand
ACACGCAGGGCCATGAAACGCGGTATGAATACAACGCCGCCGGTGACCTGACCGCCGTCATTGCCCCGGACGGCAGCAGAAACGGGACACAGTACGATGCGTGGGGAAAGGCCATCCGTACCACGCAGGGCGGTCTGACGCGCAGTATGGAATACGATGCTGCCGGACGGGTCATCCGCCTGACCAGTGAAAACGGCAGCCACACCACCTTCCGTTACGATGTACTTGACCGGCTGATACAGGAAACCGGCTTTGACGGCCGCACACAGCGTTATCACCACGACCTGACCGGCAAACTTATCCGCAGCGAGGATGAGGGGCTGGTCACCCACTGGCACTATGACGAAGCAGACCGCATCACGCACCGCACCGTGAAGGGTGAACCGGCAGAGCAGTGGCAGTATGATGAACGCGGCTGGCTGACACAAATCAGCCATCTCAGCGAAGGCCACCGGGTGACGGTGCATTACGGGTATGATGAGAAAGGCCGCCTGACCGGTGAGCGCCAGACGGTGCATCACCCGCAGACGGAAGCACTGCTCTGGCAGCATGAAACCAGACACGCTTACAACGCGCAGGGACTGGCGAACCGCTGTATACCGGACAGCCTGCCCGCCGTGGAATGGCTGACTTACGGCAGCGGCTGGCTGGCAGGCATGAAACTCGGCGACACACCGCTGGTGGAGTATACCCGCGACCGCCTGCACCGGGAAACGCTGCGCAGCTTCGGCCGTTATGAACTCACCACCGCTTATACCTCTGCCGGGCAGTTACAGAGCCAGCACCTGAACAGCCTGCAGTATGACCGCGATTACACCTGGAACGACAACGGCGAACTCATCCGCATCAGCAGCCCGCGACAGACCCGGAGTTACAGCTACAGCGACTCCGGCAGGCTGACCGGCGTCCACACCACCACCTCAAATCTGGATATCCGCATCCCGTATGCCACGGACCCGGCAGGCAACCGCCTGCCCGACCCGGAGCTGCACCCGGACATCACCCTCAGCATGTGGCCGGATAACCGTATCGCCCGTGACGCGCACTATCTTTACCGGTATGACCGTCACGGCAGACTGACGGAGAAAACCGACCTCATCCCGGAAGGGGTTATCCGCACGGACGATGAGCGGACTCACCAGTACCATTACGACAGTCAGCACCGGCTGGTGCACTACACGCGGACACAATATGCAGAGCCGCTGGTCGAAAGTCGCTATCTTTACGACCCGCTGGGCCGCAGGGTGGCAAAACGGGTATGGCGGCGTGAACGGGACCTGACGGGCTGGATGTCGCTGTCACGGAAACCGGAAGTGACCTGGTACGGCTGGGACGGCGACCGGCTGACCACGATACAGAACGACAGAACCCGCATCCAGACGGTTTATCAGCCGGGGAGCTTCACGCCACTCATCAGAGTTGAAACCGCCACCGGTGAGCTGGCGAAAACGCAGCGCCGCAGCCTGGCGGATGCGCTTCAGCAGTCCGGCGGCGAAGACGGTGGCAGTGTGGTGTTCCCGCCGGTGCTGGTGCAGATGCTCGACCGGCTGGAAAGTGAAATCCTGGCTGACCGGGTGAGTGAGGAAAGCCGCCGCTGGCTGGCATCGTGCGGCCTGACGGTGGAGCAGATACAAAACCAGATGGACCCGGTGTACACGCCGGCGCGAAAAATCCACCTGTACCACTGCGACCATCGCGGCCTGCCGCTGGCGCTTGTCAGCACGGAAGGGGCAACAGAATGGTGCGCAGAATACGATGAATGGGGCAACCTGCTGAATGAAGAGAACCCGCACCAGCTGCAGCAGCTCATCCGCCTGCCGGGTCAGCAGTATGATGAGGAGTCAGGCCTGTATTACAACCGCCACCGCTATTATGACCCGCTGCAGGGGCGGTATATCACTCAGGATCCGATTGGGCTG
>NZ_JBJQLG010000039.1:0-3826 GCF_046486495.1 Escherichia sp. WS3227_2 | reverse complement strand
TCCCGGCAGAACTTGTGAGGATGCTGGACAGGCTGGAGGGGGAAATCCGGGCAGACCGCGTGAGCAGTGAAAGCCGCCAGTGGCTGGCACAGTGCGGGCTGACGGTGGAGCGGCTGGCGGCACAGATAGAGCCGGTTTATTTACCTGAGCGAAAAATTCATCTTTATCACTGTGACCACCGGGGGCTGCCGCTGGCGCTCATCAGTACCGAAGGAGCAACGGAATGGCGTGGGGAATATGATGAATGGGGCAACCTGCTGAATGAGGAGAACCCGCATCACCTGCACCAGCCATACCGTCTGCCGGGGCAGCAGCATGATGAGGAATCAGGACTGTACTATAACCGGAACCGGTACTATGACCCGCTACAGGGGAGGTATATCACCCAGGATCCAATCGGGCTAAGAGGTGAATGGAATCTGTATAAATATCCATTAAACCCTGTTCGGTTTATAGATTCTTTGGGTTTAAAATTCCATGTTAACGGTGATCCAAGTGATTTTAATCAGGCTGTTGAGTATTTAAAACAAGATTCACGAATGAAAGAAGCTATAGATTTTTTATCAAGCTCTGAAGAAACCATAAAGATAGAGTATATTGATGAAACCGACGTTAGATTTGACCCGGATAAAATGACTATATATTGGAATGGTAAGGCGGCTTTATTTTGTTCAACTGATTTAAAATCGAAATCACAATCACCTGCATTAGGTTTGGGGCATGAGTTTGCTCATGCGCACTTATATCTTATTGATAAGGATGGTTATATGGGGCTTGTGAGACGTGCGGATGAACAATATAAAAATAAAGAAGAGGCGAGAGTTATCACTTTAATTGAACAGCATGCGGCGAAAACTTTAGGTGAGTGTACCAGAACAGCATATAATGGAGTGTATTATCGTGTGAATACACCAACGCAGACGGCAACAATAAATGGCACGCCAGAATAGTGATATTTTTTTATGATGAAATATTTGATGGTTTTATTGTCTCTATTTTCTGCTTCGGTATTGGGGATGGGGCGAGTGAATGAATTGTGTGGAATAGATAGTGTGAAAACGATAGAAATAATTAATCTTCCAGCATATGTTACCACCTTAACCCCGCTTAGCAAGGAAGGTCTCAAGAGAATATACAAACATAAAGTGGTGGTGAATGGGGTTAGCGATTTTTATGCTGGTGAGATAATTGATTTATTGCAAATGAAGTATTTCAGGAAGGAGGAGAATAACGATATAAGATGGGGGGTTGACATTGTTTCGAATAAAAATAATAAATGTGAAATTTATTTTGATGGTTTTGGTGAATGTGGAAGTGTGAATGGCATTAACGTATGTTTTGAAAAAAATGAAATGATAGATTGGATTAAAAAAGAAATCCCTTTTCTGTCGCAAGAAATAGGTGGGCTTTAAATGGTAGGGCAATATTCAAAGACAGTATAGGTAACTATTTGTATGGACATGTAAGGTAAAAGAAAAGGAATAAACCATGAGCGGAAAACCGGCGGCGCGGCAGGGTGACATGACCCGCAAGGGACTGGATATTGTGCAGGGTTCAGCAGGGGGGCTGATAGGTGCGCCGACAGGAGTGGCCTGCTCGGTGTGTCCGGGAGGGATTACCTATGCTAACCCGGTGAACCCGCTACTGGGTGCGAAGGTGCTGCCGGGCGAGACGGACCTTGCGCTGCCCGGCCCGCTGCCGTTTATTCTTTCTCGCGCTTACAGCAGCTACCGAACCAGGACACCCGCGCCGGTGGGGGTGTTTGGTCCCGGCTGGAAAGCCCCCTTCGATATCCGCTTACAGATACGCGATGAAGGCCTGATACTCAACGACAGTGGCGGCAGGAGTATTCACTTTGAACCCCTGTTTCCCGGCGAGATAAGTTACAGCCGCAGTGAGTCGTTCTGGCTGGCGCGGGGCGGGGTGGCGGAGCAGCACAGTTCGCAGCCGCTAAGCGCGCTCTGGCAGGTGCTGCCGGAAGATGTTCGCCTGAGTCCGCATGTGTACCTGGCGGCAAACAGCCTTCAGGGGCCGTGGTGGATACTCGGCTGGCCGGAGCGGGTGCCGGAGGCGGACGAAGTGCTGCCGCCGGAGCCGCCTGCATACCGGGTGCTGACGGGCGTGGTGGACGGTTTCGGGCTTTCACTGGCTTTCCACCGCGAGGCCGCAGGCGAACTGGCTGGCGAAATCACCAGGGTGACGGACGGCGCGGGCCGTCGTTTTCACCTGGCGCTGACCACGCAGGCGCAGCGGGCGGAAGCCTTCCGTAAACAGCGCGCCACGTCTTTATCTTCCCCTGCAGGTCCCCGTTCTGCTTCCTCTTCTTCAGCTTTCCCCGACACGCTGCCCGCCGGTACAGAATACGGTGCCGATAACGGTATCCGGCTGGAGGCGGTGTGGCTGACACACGACCCGGCATACCCGGATGAACAGCCGACTGCGCCGCTGGCGCGCTACACGTACACGGCCAGCGGAGAACTGCGGGCGGTGTATGACCGCAGCGGGACGCAGGTGCGCGGGTTTACTTATGATGCGGAGCACGCCGGGCGGATGGTGGCGCACCATTATGCAGGGAGGCCGGAGAGCCGCTACCGGTATGATGATACCGGTCGGGTGACGGAGCAGGTCAACCCGGAGGGACTGGACTACCGCTTTGAGTACGGGCAGGACCGTGTGACCATCACGGACAGCCTGAACCGGCGGGAGGTGCTGTACACGGAAGGCGAAGGTGGCCTGAAGCGGGTGGTGAAGAAGGAGCATGCGGACGGGAGCATCACCCGCAGCGAGTATGATGAGGCGGGGAGGCTGAAGGCGCAGACGGATGCGGCGGGGCGGCGGACGGTGTACCGGCTGCATATGGCGTCTGGAAAGCTGACTTCAGTGATACTGCCGGACGGCAGGACGGTGCGGTATGGCTATAACAGCCAGTTGTAACTGACTTCAGTGACATATCCGGATGGTTTACGCAGCAGCCGGAAATATGACCGTCAGGGCCGACTGGCAGAAGAGACCTCGCGCAACGGTAACATTACGCGCTGGTTTTATGACTCCCCCCCGCAGTAGCCTGCCCGGCGCGGTGGAAGACGGAATCGGGGTAACGCGGAGAATAACGCGAAACCGGTACGGTCAGCTTCGGACCTTCACGGACTGCTCGGGGTACATGACGCGGTATGAGTATGACCGGTACGGTCAACAAATCGCCGTTCACCGGGAGGAAGGTCTCAGTATTTATAGTCTCTATGACAGCCGCGGCAGGCTGACAGGGCAGAAGGATGCGCAGGGGCGTGAAACCCGTTATGAGTACAGTGCCGCAGGCGACCTGACAGCAACGATATCACCGGACGGTAAACGCAGCACCATCGCATATGATAAACGCGGGCGTCCGGTGAGTGTGACGGAAGGCGGGCTGACGCGCAGCATGGGGTATGACGCTGCCGGGCGCATCACCGTGCTGACCAACGAGAACGGCAGCCGGAGTGAATTTACCTACGATGTGCTGGACCGCCTGACGGAGCAGCGCGGCTTTGATGGCAGGACACAGCGTTACCGGTACAGCGCCACAGGGCAGCTCATCCGCAGCGAGGATGAGGGGCAGGTCACGCAGTGGTACTACGATGAAGCAGACCGCATCACGCACCGGACGGTGAACGGCGACCCGGCAGAGCAGTGGCAGTAGGATGAGCACGGGTGGTTAACCACCCTCAGCCATACCAGTGAAGGCCACCGTGTGGCGGTCCACTACGGCTATGACGATAAAGGCCGTCTGACCAGTGAGCGCCAGACGGTGAAGAACCCGGAGACGGGGGAACTGCTGTGGCAGCATGAG
>NZ_JBJQLG010000038.1:0-4409 GCF_046486495.1 Escherichia sp. WS3227_2 | reverse complement strand
GTGAAACGCCGTAGCGCCGATGGTAGTGTGGGGTCTCCCCATGCGAGAGTAGGGAACTGCCAGGCATCAAATTAAGCAGAAGGCCCAGTCGGAAGACTGGGCCTTTTTGCGTTTCTACAAACTCTCCCTGTCGTCATTACTACAAGCCATCCCCCCACAGATACGGTAAACTAGCCTCGTTTTTGCATCAGGAAAGCAGCTATGAACCACTCCTTAAAACCCTGGAACACATTTGGCATTGATCATAATGCTCAGCACATTGTATGTGCCGAAGACGAACAACAACTACTCAATGCCTGGCAGCATGCAACCGCAGAAGGGCAACCCGTTCTTATTCTGGGTGAAGGAAGTAATGTACTTTTTCTGGAAGACTATCGCGGCACGGTGATCATCAACCGGATCAAAGGTATCGAAATTCATGATGAACCTGATGCGTGGTATTTACATGTAGGAGCCGGAGAAAACTGGCATCGCCTGGTAAAATACACTTTGCAGGAAGGTATGCCTGGTTTGGAAAATCTGGCATTAATTCCTGGTTGTGTCGGCTCATCACCTATCCAGAATATTGGTGCTTATGGCGTAGAATTACAGCGAGTTTGCGCTTATGTTGACTGTGTTGAACTGGCGACAGGCAAGCAGGTGCGCTTAACTGCCAAAGAGTGCCGTTTTGGCTATCGCGACAGTATTTTTAAACATGAATACCAGGACCGCTTCGCCATTGTAGCCGTAGGTCTGCGTCTGCCAAAAGAGTGGCAACCTGTACTAACGTATGGTGAATTAACTCGTCTGGATCCTACAACAGTAACGCCACAGCAAGTATTTAATGCGGTGTGTCATATGCGCACCACCAAACTCCCTGATCCAAAAGTGAATGGCAATGCCGGTAGTTTCTTCAAAAACCCTGTTGTATCTGCCGAAACGGCTAAAGCATTACTGGCACAATTTCCAACAGCACCAAATTATCCCCAGGCGGATGGTTCAGTAAAACTGGCAGCAGGTTGGCTTATCGATCAGTGCCAGCTAAAAGGGATGCAAATGGGTGGGGCTGCGGTGCACCGTCAACAGGCGTTAGTCCTCATTAATGAAGACAATGCAAAAAGCGAAGATGTGGTGCAACTGGCACATCATGTAAGACAAAAAGTGGGTGAAAAATTTAATGTCTGGCTTGAGCCTGAAGTTCGCTTTATTGGTGCATCAGGTGAAGTTAGCGCAGTGGAGACGATTTCATGAAGGATAATACCGTTCCGCTGAAATTAATCGCGCTGTTAGCGAATGGCGAATTTCACTCTGGTGAGCAGTTGGGTGAAACGTTAGGAATGAGCCGGGCGGCCATTAATAAACACATTCAGACACTGCGTGACTGGGGCGTTGATGTCTTTACCGTTCCGGGTAAAGGATACAGCCTGCCTGAGCCTATCCAGTTACTTAATGCTGAACAGATATTGGGTCAGCTGGATGGCGGTAGTGTAACTGTGCTGCCCGTTATTGACTCCACGAATCAGTACCTTCTTGATCGTATCGGAGAGCTTAAATCGGGCGACGCCTGTGTTGCAGAATACCAGCAGGCTGGCCGTGGTCGCCGGGGTCGGAAATGGTTTTCGCCTTTTGGCGCAAACTTATATTTGTCGATGTTCTGGCGTCTGGAACAAGGCCCGGCGGCGGCGATTGGTTTAAGTCTGGTTATCGGTATCGTGATGGCGGAAGTATTACGCAAGCTGGGTGCAGATAAAGTTCGTGTTAAATGGCCTAATGACCTCTATCTGCAGGATCGCAAGCTGGCAGGCATTCTTGTGGAGCTAACTGGCAAAACCGGCGATGCGGCGCAAATAGTCATTGGAGCCGGGATCAACATGGCAATGCGTCGTGTTGAAGAGAGTGTCGTTAATCAAGGGTGGATCACGCTGCAGGAAGCCGGGATCAATCTCGATCGTAATACGTTGGCGGCCATGCTCATACGTGAATTACGCGCGGCGCTGGAACTCTTCGAGCAAGAAGGATTGGCACCTTATCTTTCGCGCTGGGAAAAGCTGGATAATTTTATTAATCGCCCAGTGAAACTTATCATTGGTGATAAAGAAATATTTGGCATTTCACGCGGAATAGACAAACAGGGCGCTTTATTGCTTGAGCAGGATGGAATAATAAAACCCTGGATGGGCGGTGAAATATCCCTGCGTAGTGCGGAATAATAAGATAGGGGAGCATTAGCTCCCCTGAAAATTATTTGCGTAGCCTGACCTCTTCTACCGCATGATTAGCACTTTTCGTCAGGATTAAACTGGCGCGCTCGCGAGTAGGTAGAATATTTTGCTTTAAGTTCAGCCAGTTGATCTCTTTCCACAACGTCATGGCAGTATTAATCGCTTCTTCTTTAGTTAATTTCGCGTAGTTATGAAAATAGGAATCCGGGTCTGTAAAAGCCCCTTCGCGGAATTTCAGGAAACGGTTGATATACCACGTCTGAAGTAAGTCTTCCGGTGCATCAACATATATCGAAAAATCGACAAAATCAGAAACAAATACATGATGTGGATCGTGTGGATAATCCATCCCGCTCTGTAAGACATTTAACCCTTCAAGAATTAAAATATCAGGCTGAACAACCGTTTTATCTCCATCCGGGATCACATCATAAATAAGATGCGAGTAAACAGGTGCTGTAACGTTTGGCACGCCGGATTTGAGATCGGAAACAAACTTCACCAGGCGATGCATATCATACGATTCCGGGAAGCCTTTCTTCTTCATCAGACCACGTTCTTTCAGAACCTGATTAGGGTGAAGGAAGCCATCAGTCGTGATCAGTTCAACACGACGATGTTCCGGCCAACGGCTTAATAGCGCCTGCAATACACGGGCGGTTGTACTTTTCCCCACCGCGACACTACCAGCAATACTGATAATGTAAGGAATGCGTTGCCCGTTGGTACCAAGAAACTGTTCCAGAACTGCCTGACGGCGCAGATTCGAGCTTATATAGAAGTTCAGCAAACGTGACAAAGGTAAATAGATCTCGGCAACTTCTTCTAACGAGAGATCTTCATTAATACCTTTGAGACGGGCGATCTCATCTTCCGATAACGTCATAGGTACGGAATCACGCAGAGCTGCCCACTGGTTGCGGTCAAACTGTAGGTAAGGCGTCATTAACGTTTGCTCTTTTATACTCATAAGCATGTTTCTGGCGGTCATAGCTCTATCGGCAAAGCGATATTTGCCATGGCGCATCACAGTTCTGTTGAATGGGTTAATGGGCAGGAGGGTAACACCAGATGGGGAGGAATAATAAGAAAAAATCTCTCCCGGGAAGCTATCGTTGAAAAGCAATGTGACAGATATTCCATCTGATAAAAAGAATTATGGTTTAGCAGGAGCGCATTGTTGAGCACAATGATGTTGAAAAAGTGTGCTAATCTGCCCTCCGTTCGGCTGTTTCTTCATCGTGTCGCATAAAATGTGACCAATAAAACAAATTATGCAATTTTTTAGTTGCATGAACTCGCATGTCTCCATAGAATGCGCGCTACTTGATGCCGACTTAGCTCAGTAGGTAGAGCAACTGACTTGTAATCAGTAGGTCACCAGTTCGATTCCGGTAGTCGGCACCATCAAGTCCGGTGGGGTTCCCGAGCGGCCAAAGGGAGCAGACTGTAAATCTGCCGTCACAGACTTCGAAGGTTCGAATCCTTCCCCCACCACCAATTTCGGCCACGCGATGGCGTAGCCCGAGACGATAAGTTCGCTTACCGGCTCGAATAAAGAGAGCTTCTCTCGATATTCAGTGCAGAATGAAAATCAGGTAGCCGAGTTCCAGGATGCGGGCATCGTATAATGGCTATTACCTCAGCCTTCCAAGCTGATGATGCGGGTTCGATTCCCGCTGCCCGCTCCAAGATGTGCTGATATAGCTCAGTTGGTAGAGCGCACCCTTGGTAAGGGTGAGGTCGGCAGTTCGAATCTGCCTATCAGCACCACTTCTTTTCTCCTCCCTGTTTTTTCCTTCTGTTTATTGCATTCAACAAGTCGGGCATGTTGCCTGGTTGATGTGGTGATATCACCGATTTATCCGTGTCTTAGAGGGACAATCGATGTCTAAAGAAAAGTTTGAACGTACAAAACCGCACGTTAACGTCGGTACTATCGGCCACGTTGACCATGGTAAAACAACGCTGACCGCTGCAATCACTACCGTACTGGCTAAAACCTACGGCGGTGCTGCTCGCGCATTCGACCAGATCGATAACGCGCCGGAAGAAAAAGCTCGTGGTATCACCATCAACACTTCTCACGTTGAATACGACACCCCGACCCGTCACTACGCACACGTAGACTGCCCGGGGCACGCCGACTATGTTAAAAACATGATCACCGGTGCTGCTCAGATGGACGGCGCGATCCTGGTAGTTGCT
>NZ_JBJQLG010000037.1:0-5035 GCF_046486495.1 Escherichia sp. WS3227_2 | reverse complement strand
TACCCTTGCCACCGCCTCGCAGAACGGGCATTCCCTGTTCCTGCCAGTTCTGAATGGTACGGATACTCGCACCGAAAATGTCAGCCAGCTGCTTTTTGTTGACTTCCATTGCTCATTCCACGGCCAAAAACAGAGAAAGGAAACGACAAAGGCCCAAAAGTTCGTTTTCAGCACCTGTCGTTTCCTTTCTTTTCAGGGGGTATTTTAAATAAAAACATTAAGTTACGACGAAGAAGAACGGAAACGCCTTAAACCGGAAAATTTTCATAAATAGCGAAAACCCGCGAGGTCGCCGCCCCGTAACCTGTCGGATCGCCGGAAAGGACCCGCAAAATGATAATGATTATCATCTACATATCACAACGTGCATCTACGCCATCAAACCACGTCAAATAATCAATTATGACGCAGGTATCGTATTAATTGATCTGCATCAACTTAACGTAAAAACAACTTCAGACAATACAAATCAGTGACACTGAATACAGGGCAACCTCATGTCAACGAAGAACAGAACCCGCAGAACAACAACCCGCAACATCCGCTTTCCTAACCCAATGATTGAACAAATTAACATCGCTCTTGATCAAAAAGGGTCTGGGAATTTCTCAGCCTGGGTCATTGAAGCCTGCCGCCGAAGACTGTGCTCAGAAAAAAGAGTTTCGCCTGAAGCAAACAAAGAAAAGAGTGACATTACTGAATTGCTCAGAAAGCAGGTCAGACCAGATTGAAGCAATTTAGATAATCGTGCAGACTAGGTACCTTCATATCACATGGAAGGTACTACAATGGCTCAGGTTGCCATTTTTAAACAAATATTCGATAAAGTGCGAAATAATTTAAACTATCACTGGTTTTATTCTGAACTAAAACGTCACAATGTCTCACATTACATTTACTATTTAGCCACAGAGAATATTCATCTTGTTCTTGAAAACGATAATACGGTTTTAATAAAAGGACAGAGTAAGGTTGTAAATGTAAGATTTTCAAAAAATAAATGCCTTATAGAAGCCACCTTAAAAGGATTCAAATCAGGAGAGTTATCATTTTACGAATACAGGAAAAATCTTGCTACAGCAGGGGTTTTCAGATGGATTACAAATATCCACGAAAACAAAAGGTATTACTATACCTTTGATAATTCATTACTCTTTACTGAGAACATTCAGAACACTACACAAATATTTCCGCACTAAATCATAACGTCCGGTTTCTTCCGTGCCAGAACCGGACTCGCTGGCATGATGAAATATGTGTACCCGGTAACCCCGGTGTGCATCGTTTTTGATTATTCCCGCACACTCGCGCAGAAGGAGTTCCCCGTCGGGCTACGGTCTCTGTTAATACGGGAATACGGCGACGATACAGCGCATGATGTGTCAGGCTTGAATACCTTTATCCTTTAAAAGGGATATCAGTTAAGTTATCCCGTGTAGGGTATAAGCCATTATCAAAGCCACTCTGTAGGAAGTGGCTTTTGTAATGGCAATAAAAAGCCCCGCGAATGCGAGGCTAAATCCTGGTATTTGTAATGACTGGCTCTTATCTCAACGCAGCCCCTTACCGCGCGCAAAATGCTCAATATCAAGCATCAGCAATGAGATGTTTAATCTGGATTCACTCCAGAAGTGAGCACCACCCTGTCTACAGAGCCAGATGTGAAGGATGATGAGTAAAATTATCGCTATCATCGAAGGCATTGCGTCCTGATGTATTCCTGAAGCGTTCTCAGTGCTGTTTGGTCGCGGATAATTCCGTCCCGGATACCGAGAACGTTTCGTCCAGCAACTGGAGAGAGTTCGACGGTGGCATCATTGCCCATGCCGGAGGCGCTGGAGGTTTCGGCTGAGGATGGCACAGGGCATTTTCCTTTGACGAGCACCCGACCACCATTATCAAGCTTGCGCCGAAGAGCATCATTTTCAGCTTTCGCATCAGCTAACTCCTTCGTGTATTTATCATCGAGTGCATCAGCATCACGCTGGCGCTGCTGCATGTCAGTAATGGTGGCGTTCGCCTTCTCCAGTTCACTGGCCTTGTTATCGCGCTGTTCTTTGTAGGCGATTGCATTATCACGGTAATGATTAACAGCCCATGACAGGCAGACGATGATGCAGATAACCAGAGCGGAGATAATCGCGGTTACTCTGCTCATTGTTTCCCCCACAAACAGACTTCACGCTCAATCTCACGGCGAGTCATCAGTCCTTTCCATTGATTACCGCCAGCGTATGTCCAGCGCCGTAGCTGATCACATGCGCCTTTAATATCACCCTGGTTTATTTTGCGAAGAAGCGTCGATGTTCTGAAATTGCCAGCACCCACGTTGTAGACGAACGAGTAAAGAGCGCCGCGCGTTGTTTCCGGTATATCGACTTTGATGTACCGGTTAATTTGTCTGGCGACAGTGGCAAGGTCTTTATTCAGGAGGGCTTTGCACTCTGCTTCGGTATACGTTTTACCGGGAATGATGTCTTTTCCTGTATGCCCGTAACATACAGTCCATACACCAACTATGTCTTTGTAAGGATTATGTCTCACACCTTCCAGACCATCGTTACCACTTGGGCCAGTGATTAACACAGATGCTATAGCAATAGCCCCGCCACCAATAGCAGCAGCAACAGCTTTTCGTAATGATGGAGGCATTATTCACCTCTCGCAGCCTTGCGCTTATCTTCTTTAATCTTGAAATAAAGGTTTGTCAGGTACGTCAGCAGGCCAAATACCAGGCTACCCAGCACACCTATTGCTGCCCACTGTGAGGGCGTGACTTTATCGAGCAGCTGTAAAAACCAGTACCCGGCACTACCTGCTGAGGTGCCATAGGCGACACCCGTTGTTAACTTATCCATGGATTTCATAACCCCACCTCGCAGACAAAGCGGGTGTAAATTGAGGGAATACTACGAAACGTAACAGACTCGGAGTCAGTGAATAACTCAGGTATTGGGTTATCAGCTAATATCGAGACTCAAAAAATGGAAAAACCCGCTCGACGGCGGGTTTAAGCTGTGTGACGAAGTAACCACTCTTAACAGCATAACCAATTTTTTACGTACGTAAACCACTAAATGATATTTGCGAGAATGCTACCGAGTATTGAAAACACCACTACAAATACATAAGCAAATCTCAACAAATAACCAACAAATAATTTCCAGCGTTATTTTTAGCCAATTTAAATTGAACCTTCAAATTATAGAGCACTTATAAATAACAGCCATTAATATAAATTGGCTAATAGATTTATTTTTATTCAGCCAAGAGCCATGAATAGGATTCGATAGAAAAAAGTTCAGATAAAAATAGAGATCTACTTCACAAATTAAACGAGAAACCAAAACTTACATCTTGAAATAATCACATTGATTAGATGAATATTTATCGCGCAGTGACATCATTTTTTAATAATAGTTCAAAAAAAAGGGCTCACGATGAAAAAATTAACAGTGGCAATTTCTGCTGTAGCTGCATCAGTACTGATGGCGATGTCTGCTCAGGCAGCTGAAATTTATAATAAAGACAGTAACAAGCTGGATCTGTACGGGAAAGTTAATGCTAAGCACTACTTCTCCTCTAATGATGCAGATGATGGTGATACTACTTATGCCCGTCTTGGCTTCAAAGGTGAAACCCAAATCAACGATCAACTGACTGGTTTCGGTCAGTGGGAATATGAATTCAAAGGCAACCGCGCTGAATCTCAAGGTTCCTCCAAAGATAAAACCCGTCTTGCCTTCGCTGGCCTGAAATTCGGTGACTACGGCTCCATCGATTACGGCCGTAACTACGGTGTAGCATACGACATCGGTGCGTGGACTGACGTTCTGCCAGAATTCGGTGGTGATACCTGGACCCAAACAGATGTGTTCATGACTGGTCGCACTACTGGTGTTGCAACTTATCGTAACAACGACTTCTTTGGTCTGGTCGATGGCCTGAACTTTGCTGCTCAGTATCAGGGTAAAAATGACCGCACTGACGTAACTGAAGCCAATGGTGATGGTTTCGGTTTCTCCACTACTTATGAGTATGAAGGATTCGGCGTGGGTGCAACCTATGCTAAATCAGATCGCACTGACGGTCAGGTCGCCTATGGTAAGAGCAAATTCAATGCCTCCGGCAAAAATGCGGAAGTATGGGCTGCAGGCCTGAAATATGATGCGAACAATATCTATCTGGCTACCACATATTCTGAAACTCAGAATATGACCGTTTTTGGTAATAACCATATTGCAAACAAAGCACAAAACTTTGAAGCAGTAGCACAATATCAGTTTGACTTCGGTCTGCGCCCATCTGTTGCTTACCTTCAGTCAAAAGGTAAAGACCTTGGTGTTCATGGTGACCGAGACTTAGTCAAGTATGTCGATGTCGGTGCTACTTACTACTTTAATAAAAACATGTCCACTTTTGTTGATTACAAAATCAACTTAATTGACGATAGTAAGTTTACCAAAACAGCTGGTATTGATACTGATGACATCGTTGCTGTAGGTCTGGTTTACCAGTTCTAATCTGATTACGAAAAAGATATGTTGCGGGAGGCTTTGCCTCCCCAACATATAAGTGGCTCCCTCAAGCCACTTCCTTTAGGAGCACAACCTTGCTTCTAACTATATAAACCTTCTGTTATATATTACCCTTTATTTTTGGGGGCGTTGCAACGCCCCATTTTTAATAATTTTTAGTAAACAATTGGCATATTAATTAGAGTTATTAACAACGATATCCATCTCTAACCGGATATCTAATGCCATTAACATCCCTTCAATTATGCCCTCAGCCTTCTGTAACCTTTTCCCGATATAACCATCAGAGCAGCAATGCTTACCTGCCAGTGACATGAATGTCATACCGACTACATAATAATCTACTAATAAATCGTGCAAATCGCTGTTGTTCTTTTTCAGACGGCCCATGCACCCGCAAATGATCATCGCGTCATCGTCACAACATTGCGGGCGAGATTTTACTTTTGAAGGAATTAATCCCTTAAAACCGGCGGCAATGGACGACCAGGTCACAT
>NZ_JBJQLG010000036.1:0-6319 GCF_046486495.1 Escherichia sp. WS3227_2 | reverse complement strand
CATTACCCTGGCCTCCGAGCAATAATCGCTATTACCGCCATAATCGCGGGCGCACGCACGTCAGTGCAGAGGGGCAGGCATACCGCGATAACGTCGCCCGAATCATTAAAAACGCAATGCTGGATATCGGCCTGGCTATGCCTGTGAAAATCCGCATTGAGTGCCACATGCCGGATCGCCGTAGCCGTGACCTGGATAATCTGCAAAAAGCCGCTTTTGACGCACTCACTAAAGCAGGTTTCTGGCTGGATGATGCTCAGGTCGTTGATTACCGCGTTGTGAAGATGCCTGTTACCAAAGGTGGGAGGCTGGAACTGACCATCACCGAAATGGGGAATGAATGATGTTTGAGTTTAATATGGCAGAACTTCTTCGCCACCGCTGGGGGCGTCTGCGCTTATATCGTTTCCTCGGCTCTGTTTTGACCGATTACCGAATACTGAAGAATTACGCCAAAACACTGACAGGAGCAGGAGTATGAAGTCAGAGATAACAATCAACTAATACTGTTTTGTTGATTTTTGCTTGTAATTGGCGTTCTGGTCTGAGTTTTGTGGAGTAAGTTGATGCGTGATATTCAGATGGTTCTTGAGCGTTGGGGAGCGTGGGCGGCTAATAATCATGAAGATGTGACCTGGTCGTCCATTGCCGCCGGTTTTAAGGGATTAATTCCTTCAAAAGTAAAATCTCGCCCGCAATGTTGTGACGATGACGCGATGATCATTTGCGGGTGCATGGCCCGTCTGAAAAAGAACAACAGCGATTTGCATGATTTATTGGTGGACTATTATGTCGACGGCATGACTTTTATGGCGCTTGCACGTAAGCATGGGCGATCTGATTGTTGGGTTGGCAGGATGCTCCAGAAAGCTGAGGGCGTAGTGGAGGGTATGCTGATGGTGTTGGATCTCCGATTGGAGATGGATGCTGATTGTTCGAAATAATTAAAGGAAAAGTTGCTGTCTGATTCTCATTAGTCTAACATTTTAAATGTTGGAATCGCAACGTAGTTATTATCATATAACAGCTTGTTTCCTGATTTAGCCAGCCTCCCCAAAGGCTGGTTTTTTTCTAATAAGTATTATTTCGGGTAGGGATTTTATTGTTTAACCCATAATAATTCATTGACATTGAATCCCAACTTTTGAGCGGTTCGCACATAGTCTGCTTTTACTTTATCTGGAATAGTTGGGGTCCTTGCCAGAATCCATAGGTATTCTCTGTTCGGACCACTGACAAGAGCATACTTATACTCATCATCCAGTTTGATTACATTATAGCCACCATAGAAGGGGCCAAAAAACGAAACCTTCAACGCTGCAGTTTTAGTATCTCCAGTAAAGTATGCTTTACCTTCGCTCTCGCTCCATTTATTTTTCGTTGGATCGTATCCACGGTTAAGTACACGAATCCCTCCGTCGTTCCGTTTTCCATAGGTAGCGCTGACCTGTTCCAGACCACGTTCGAACCGGTTCTCGAGGCGAGCTATTTCATACCATTTTCCGAGGTAGCGGTTGGCGTCAAAATTTGTAATCGGCTGCACACCTTTAGGTGGTGTCGGGGCCTTACATGCTATAAGAGTGAAAGAGAGTGCAATGCCAGTCAACACAGGCCATAACTTCATAATAAATCCTGTACTTTTGATAGTTGAGAGTAAGTATGAAAGATAGATGATTACGACCGATCACTTAAAGAACTTTCATACTATATTAGGAATAGTCTATAACAGAAAAATTGTCAGTGATGACGCCAGAAAGGCAATTTATTCCGTGCACTACACAGTTTATGTGTTAATGAATTAGTCAAGGGGGAGAATATGATAAAAAAACCTGTGATTGGAATCAGCGGTTGTTTGGCCGGCTCTGCTGTTCGTTTTGATGGTGGTCACAAAAGAGCTGACTTTTTAATGGACAAATTAGTGGAATGGGTAACATTCAGACCAGTATGTCCGGAAATGGCTATAGGGCTGCCAGTTCCGCGTCCTGCTCTACGTCTTGTGCGCTCGACGCAAGGAAATATACGGATGTGTTTCAGCCACGACCAGAATGAGGATGTGACAGAGAGAATGACAGAGTTTAGTCGTTCTTATATGGACAAATTAAAGGATGTATCGGGGTTTGTGGTTTGTGCTAAATCTCCCAGCTGTGGCATGGAGCGCGTGCGTGTCTATGATGAAAATGGTAATCGAGGTCGTAAAGATGGAGTGGGACTATTTACGAGCACTTTGATGGAAAAGTTTTCCTGGCTACCGGTTGAAGAGGATGGGCGATTACATGATCCAGTGCTTCGTGAGAATTTTGTTGAAAGAGTTTTTGCTTTGCATGAGCTCAATCACCTTTACAAGGAGAAATTATCAAGAAGAGAGTTATTAGCTTTTCATAGTCGTTATAAGCTTCAGTTGTTGGCGCATAGTCAGGCAGGCTATAAAGATATGGGACCATTTGTGGCTGCAATACACGAGTGGGCGGACCTTGAATCATACTTTGAGGTGTATCGTGATAAGCTGATGGCGATTCTCAGAAAACCTGCATCACGTAAAAATCACACGAATGTGCTGATGCATATACAGGGGTATTTTAGTAACTACTTAAGTACACGCCAGCGTAAAGAGTTGAGCGAGGTTATACTTAACTATCGTTCTGGCACATTACCTCTTCTTGCGCCGTTGACTCTGCTGAAGCATTATCTGGGTGAGTATCCTAATGATTACTTGCTTACACAGAATTACTTCGATCCCTATCCGGACGAACTGGCTCTAAGACTGATGGTAAATTAATTGTATGCGATATCATCCAAAAGGATGAGTTCCTGCATGCAGGATATTTACAATCGTAAAAACTACACTATGATATCCAGAGTGTCAGTTTGTATAAAAACTCTGTTTACGCTGAAGAAACCATTGAGATGCAACTTAAAGTTGGTAAACATGCCAGTCAAAATATATAATATTATGATTCCACGCAGCTATATATAATATAACAGATTGGTTTAATAATTTGTCTTTGTGAGTTAAATACATAATTTTATACTTGTGATGCAATGAGATTTTCCTTATTGTTGAACTGGCGAATATTGATTTTCCACCTATACTTACCTGGTGTAACCCCAATGATATCAGGTGGATAATATGCCATACATATGTTCTATCATTTTGGTGTTGAACTCGTTTGATGTCCGAATTGGTAAAGAAGATATTTTGTTTAAAAAAGGAAGTGCTGTTCTCATTGATTACAATTTAAAAGATTTTTTTTCATCAAATATAGATCATGTAATGATCGTAGATGTTGAAGAGAAAACAGTTAATGATTTCTTTAAAAGCAACACACTCTCACCTTTTTCTGTAAGAAGGTTTTATCCGGCATACTTGATGGTGGAATGTGAAGATTTTTCATTGTTAAAGAACTTGATTGCATGCTTGAATTGTGATGGCAGAACTGTGGATTTTGTTAGAAATCAAATATCACTTGCATGTCTTGCTATCTTATCTTCAGAGAAAATAGTGCAAAGTTTTTTATTTGGATGTCTTAATAGTTTAGGAAGTAAAGTTAAGGCTATTATTCACACGGATATATCTGCAGCATGGAGACTTTGTGATATATCTTCAAGACTGTATCTGAGTGAAAGTCTGTTAAAAAGAAAATTAAAGCACGAAGGCTTATCATTTAGTAAGTTAATTCTTGAAGAGCGAATGGTGATGGCGGAAAGGTTATTAAGCTACAATTTATATTCTGTTGGAAAAGTTGCTGAGATATGCGGTTATGAAAACACGTCATATTTTGTAAGTGTTTTCAGAAGATATTTTGGTGTTCCTCCCCATCAATATTCATCAAGACTTTTTTTAGAAAAAGACATGATGTAACGTGATGCGTTTTAATGATTTTGTAATTTTCGTATTTGATAATTGTATGATGCTTTCAGCTACGCCAGAATAATCGCTGGCGTTTTTCTTTTTGAATAGATGTTCAAGCCTTACGCTAATGTAACTTCTATACCTTTCCTCTTCGTTCCGAACCGTGTACACCATCCGTTATTTGCGGAGGTGAGGCTATGAAATCCATGGATAAGTTAACAACGGGCATTGCCTACGGCACCTCCGCAGGCAGTGCTGGCTACTGGTTTTTACAGCTGCTCGATAAAGTCACGCCCTCACAGTGGGCAGCAATAGGTGTGCTGGGTAGCTTGGTATTTGGCTTGCTGACGTACCTGACAAACCTTTATTTCAAGATTAAAGAAGATAAGCGCAAGGCTGCGAGAGGTGAATAATGCCTCCATCATTACGAAAAGCCGTTGCTGCTGCTATTGGTGGCGGAGCAATTGCTATAGCATCAGTGTTAATCACTGGCTCAAGTGGTAACGATGGTCTGGAGGGTGTCAGCTACATACCATACAAAGATATTGTTGGTGTATGGACTGTATGTCACGGGCATACAGGAAAAGACATCATGCTCGGTAAAACGTATACCAAAGCAGAATGCAAAGCACTCTTGAATAAAGACCTTGCCACTGTCGCCAGACAAATTAACCCGTACATCAAAGTCGATATACCGGAAACAACGCGCGGCGCTCTTTACTCATTCGTTTACAACGTGGGTGCTGGCAATTTCAGAACATCGACGCTTCTTCGCAAAATAAACCAGGGCGATATCAAAGGCGCATGTGATCAGCTACGTCGCTGGACATATGCTGGCGGTAAGCAATGGAAAGGTCTCATGACTCGTCGTGAGATTGAGCGTGAAATCTGTTTGTGGGGTCAGCAATGAACAGAGTAACCGCGATTATCTCCGCTCTGGTTATCTGCATCATCGTCTGCCTGTCATGGGCTGTTAATCATTACCGTGATAACGCCATTACCTACAAAGCCCAGCGCGACAAAAATGCCAGAGAACTGAAGCTGGCGAACGCGGCAATTACTGACATGCAGATGCGTCAGCGTGATGTTGCTGCGCTCGATGCAAAATACACGAAGGAGTTAGCTGATGCGAAAGCTGAAAATGATGCTCTGCGTGATGATGTTGCCGCTGGTCGTCGTCGGTTGCACATCAAAGCAGTCTGTCAGTCAGTGCGTGAAGCCACCACCGCCTCCGGCGTGGATAATGCAGCCTCCCCCCGACTGGCAGACACCGCTGAACGGGATTATTTCACCCTCAGAGAGAGGCTGATCACTATGCAAAAACAACTGGAAGGAACCCAGAAGTATATTAATGAGCAGTGCAGATAGAGCTGCCCATATCGATGGGCAACTCATGCAATTATTGTGAGCAATACACACGCGCTTCCAGCGGAGTATAAATGCCTAAAGTAATAAAACCGAGAAATCCATTTACGAATGTTTGCTGGGTTTCTGTTTTAACAACATTTTCTGCGCCGCCACAAATTTTGGCTGCATCAACAGTTTTCTCCTGTCCAATTCCCGAAACGAAGAAATGATGGGTGATGGTTTCCTTTGGTGTTACTGCTGTCGGTTTGTTTCCAACAGTAAACGTCTGTTGAGCACATCCTGTAATAAGCATTGCCAGAGCGGCAGAAAACAACATTTTTTTCATCTTATTATCCTGCATTGTTAAAAACGGCAGAATCCTATGTGACAACAATTAAACGATAGTTAAATGGATTGATGAAAATTAAAACTATATAGGTGGATGCTCAGCCTATTGGAGGAGGGGGGGGCACTCAGAATCCTGTGGAATGAAATAAACCGCTCTATCTGTTCATTACCCTTTTAGCAGCGCTGTATCGTCGCCGTATTCCCGCATTAACCATGACCGTAGCCCGACGGGGAATTCCTTCTGCGTGAGTGTGCGGGAATAATCAAAAACGATGCACACCGGGTTTTTACCGCGTTTATGGTTCGCGGGGGTGTCCCTCATGCTCGCCAGTCCTGTGCGGGGGTGGAAGAAACAGGACGTGTATTCAGGTCTGTGTGACTGTGGTCGCAAGACTTTTGTCGTTCAGCTATTAAATCCCATTACGAAGTAGACCAGAACGGCCAACGGGTCCTTTCCGGCGATCCGACAGGTTACGGGGCGGCGACCTCGCGGGTTTTCGCTATTTATGAAAATTTTCCGGTTTAAGGCGTTTCCGTTCTTCTTCGTCATAACTTAATGTTTTTATTTAAAATACCCTCTGAAAAGAAAGGAAACGACAGGTGCTGAAAGCGAGCTTTTTGGCCTCTGTCGTTTCCTTTCTCTGTTTTTGTCCGTGGAATGAACAATGGAAGTCAACAAAAAGCAGCTGGCTGACATTTTCGGTGCGAGTATCCGTACCATTCAGAACTGGCAGGAACAGGGAATGCCCGTTCTGCGAGGCGGTGGCAAGGGTA
>NZ_JBJQLG010000035.1:0-9000 GCF_046486495.1 Escherichia sp. WS3227_2 | reverse complement strand
TTTCCATGTCGTCTGCCAGTTCTGCCTCTTTCTCTTCACGGGCGATCTGCTGGTAGTGACGCGCCCAGCTCTGAGCCTCAAGACGATCCTGAATGTAATAAGCGTTCATGGCTGACCTCCTGAAAATGGCTGTGAAAATATCGCCCGCGAAATGCCAGGCTGATTAGGAAAACAGGAAAGGGGATTAGTGATTCAGGCCGTTACCGCGTCCGTCGAGAAAAACTTCCACGAGCAAATCACGGGTATAAGTGCGCTCGATGCCGCGATGCAGATAAAGCCGTCCGCGTAAATTAGCTGATGCAGTCCAGGTACCATCTTTGTGTTTGACCAGCATTCCTGGCATGACCGCACCTCGATTAACGGTCTGCGTTCCATAATGTTGATGAACCATAAAAACTCCTGCCCGTAAGCTGGGCTGCTGAACATATAGAGACTTCTGCGCGTATTCAGGCGGTGGATGGCCGCCGGTTGTCATAACTAAGCCGCCTCGTTGAAGCGACTAAGGTATGAAATGTTGAGTTAATTTCAGCTGGTCACACCGACGTTCACGCGTCCGTTTCACCCCTCGCACTCCCCGAAGCCTGCTGAAATTCAAACTGCGGATCTAAGCGGTCATCGCAACGGTGAATCAGGTAGTTGCCGTATCGTTGTGTTGTTGCGATGAACTTATTTAAAACTATAGTTGTTTTATCGTCAACAACAAAAGTTGTTTTATTGGTTGCTTTAGATATAACTGGTTGTATTTAGGATGGATTTATTTTGTGACTTGAATCGCATAGCGATAACTGAAGCGAGGTTATGGTGGTTTTTTTAACGGTGTGTGTGATGAGGGGAGGGCAAAAGAAAACCCGGCACGGTGACCGGGATTCTTACGCCGTTAGGTAAAGATATTATTGCGGTGGCTTAATATTACTACCTAGAGCAAAGATAGGAATTAGTTCTTTACTGAATGAGCACAATGCCCAGTTGATAATTTTTAATTGGTACTACCCATGCTTCCTATATGTCTGCGGCATGCTCCCAATAACCTTACCGAAGATGAACACCCGGTTCATCTCGTCTTTCTCGATCGGGTCCCACGGTGAGTAGCTTTTGTTATCAGAGATGACCAGCAGCTTATCCTTCATCATTTGCAGGCGCTTTACATGGGCTGTGTCGTCGTACAGAAACGCATAGATACCATCACCGTCGAAAGATTTAACTGTGATATCAACGAACAGCAGATCACCTGGTTCGATCGTTCCTGACATGCTGTCACCACGCACGTTAATGATGCGGATATTTTCCGCCTTCCTACCATCGAACATGTGACGAGCATCGTCAAACGAGTACTCAACCGAGCGTAGAACTTCTACAAACTCACGGTTGATGACTCCCGGCCCAGCACTGACTTCTATATCAAGAACGTCAATCTTGAAGTATTTGGAATGGCTGACAGTTGATTGTATTGGTTGCACTGTACTGTCTGACATATTTCCAACGCCAGAAGATAACCATTCTGCGCGCACACCCAAAGCGTTCGCGATCTCCACGATTTTAGTTGTTTGATTAGCTTTCCCTGTTTCGATTTTCTGAATAGCAGCCTGGCTAACCCCGACCAAATCCCCAAGCGCCTTTTGTGTAAGGCCTCGCGCTAATCTGGCTTCTTTAAGTCTTTCTGAGAGTGTTGTTTTCATAGTCCAAATGTACAACCAAGGTTTTATTCCATCAAACGAAAATGGTTGTTGACTAAAAACAACCATAGTTTTAATCTTGATTCAAATTAACCACGGAGGTTGTTATGAACCCAGCTATCAAAACAGCGATCAATATCGTTGGTTCACAAAAGAAACTGGGCGCTGCTTGCGAAGTTTCACAGCAGGCCGTCTATAAGTGGCTTCACAACAAAGCAAAGGTATCCCCTGAACATGTCGGCAGCATTGTTACGGCTACTGGTGGAGTAGTGAAGGCATACCAGATTCGCCCGGATCTTCCGAAGTTGTTTCCACACACCGAAAAGAACGCAGCTTAAATTTCCATTTCACGCTCTTTAACAATAAGCAATCAACTTAACAGTCAATTCAAACTAAAGGAGCAATTATGCAACCACTTACATACCAACAGACTAGCGGATTTAGCCCGACTGCGGTGATAAATCGTTCTCAAACAAAACAGGTGCCAGGCCACGAAAAAATCCGTGATGCCGTCCGCGCCTGGTCGGCTGTAGATAATCAGGATGTCGTTGCCACACTCATTGTGAATGAGTATCGGGAGCAGGGCGGCGGCACCATCGATTTCCCTGATGATGTCAGCCGTGCACGCCAGAAGCTGTTCCGCTTCCTCGATAACAAATTCGATTCTGAAAAATACCGAAATAACGTGCGTGAACTGACCCCGGCAATTCTGGCGGTACTACCGCTGGAATATCGCGGTTACCTGGTTGAGCAGGATAGCTTCATGGCTAGGTTGGCTGAAATGGAAAAGGAACTCAGTGAGGCAAAACAGGCTGTCATTCTCAACGCACCACGCCACCAGAAACTGAAGGAAATTAGTGAAGGTATTGTGTCGATGTTTCGTGTGGACCCAGATCTGGCTGGTCCATTGATGGCGATGGTTACTACCATGCTGGGGGCGATATGACAGGTTCAGAAATGGCGAAAGCCGGTCTGCTGGAACAGAACCGACTTTCAGGTGCAAATCGTAACACACTCATTGCGGGAGGAATTATGGCAAACACTGCTGAGATATTCAATTTTCCAGTGCCGGATGCGGCACAAAAGGAGCCGCGCGTGGCAGATCTCGATGATGGTTATACGCGCATTGCAAATGAGTTGCTGGAAGCTGTGATGCTGGCCGGATTAACACAGCACCAGCTTCTGGTCTTTCTGGCTGTCATGCGCAAAACATATGGCTTTAATAAAAAACTGGATTGGGTTAGCAACGAGCAACTTTCCGAATTAACCGGGATATTGCCGCACAAGTGTTCTGCTGCAAAAAGTGTTCTGGTAAAGCGTGGGATTTTTATTCAGAGCGGGCGGAATACCGGCATTAATAATGTGGTCAGTGAATGGTCAACATTACCCGAATCAGGTAAGAAAAATAAAGTTTACCTGAAAGAGGTAAATTTACCTGAATCAGGTAAAAAAAGTTTACCCAAATCAGGTAAAGGCGTTTACCCGAATCAGGTAAACACAAAAGACAAACTAACAAAAGACAATATAAAACCTTTTTCGTCCGAGAATTCTGGCGAATCCTCTGACCAACCAGAAAACGATCTTCCTGTGGTGAAACCGGATGCTGCAATTCAGAGCGGCAGCAAGTGGGGGACAGCAGAAGACCTGACCGCCGCAGAGTGGATGTTTGACATGGTGAAGACCATCGCGCCATCAGCCAGAAAACCGAATTTTGCAGGGTGGGCTAACGATATCCGCCTGATGCGTGAACGTGACGGACGTAACCACCGCGACATGTGCGTGCTGTTCCGCTGGGCATGCCAGGACAACTTCTGGTCCGGTAACGTGCTAAGTCCGGCCAAACTCCGCGACAAGTGGACCCAGCTCGAAATCAACCGAAACAAGCAACAGGCTGGCGTGACAGCCGGCAAACCAAAACTCGACCTGACGAACACTGACTGGATTTACGGGGTGGAGCTATGAAAAACATCGCCGCACAGATGGTTAACTTTGACTGTGAGCAGATGCGCCGGATCGCCAACAACATGCCGGAACAGTACGACGAAAAGCCACAGGTACAGCAGGTAGCGCAGATCATCAACGGTGTGTTAAGCCAGTTACTGGCAACTTTCCCGGCGAGCCTGGCTAACCGTGACCAGAATGAACTGAACGAAATCCGCCGCCAGTGGGTTCTGGCTTTCCGGGAAAACGGGATCACCACAATGGAACAGGTTAACGCTGGAATGCGCGTAGCCCGTCGGCAGAATCGACCATTCCTGCCATCACCCGGGCAGTTTGTCGCCTGGTGCCGGGAAGAAGCATCTGTTAACGCCGGGCTGCCAAACGTCAGCGAGCTGGTTGATATGGTTTACGAGTATTGCCGGAAGCGTGGCCTGTATCCGGATGCAGAGTCTTATCCGTGGAAATCGAACGCGCATTACTGGTTGGTTACCAACTTGTACCAGAACATGCGGGCCAATGCGCTGACTGACGCGGAATTACGGCGCAAGGCTGCCGATGAACTGACCTGTATGACAGCGCGAATTAACCGTGGTGAGACGATACCTGAACCAGTAAAACAACTTCCTGTTATGGGCGGTAGACCTCTAAATCGTGCACAGGCTCTGGCGAAGATCGCAGAAATTAAAGCTAAATTCGGACTGAAAGGAGCAAGTGTATGACGGGCAAAGAGGCAATTATTCATTACCTGGGGACGCATAAGAGCTTCTGTGCACAGGACGTTGCCGCGGTAACAGGCGCAACCGTAACCAGCATAAATCAGGCTGCGGCTAAAATGGCGCGGGCAGGAATCCTGGTCGTTGATGGTAAGGTCTGGCGAACGGTGTATTACCGGTTCGCTACCAGAGAAGAACGGGAAGGAAAGGTGAGCACGAATCTGATTTTTAAGGAGTGTCGCCAGAGTGTCGCGATGAAACGGGTATTGAGGGTATATAAAAGAACATCAATGGGAACACAATGATGAAACAGGTGAGTTGAGTTCAAACTGTAGTACAATTCTCTCCAGTTTGAACAGGAAAGAATATGCTATGAACCCTTATATTTATCTTGGTGGTGCAATACTTGCAGAGGTCATTGGTACAACCTTAATGAAGTTTTCAGAAGGTTTTACACGGTTATGGCCATCTGTTGGTACAATTATTTGTTATTGTGCATCATTCTGGTTATTAGCTCAGACGCTGGCTTATATTCCTACAGGGATTGCTTATGCTATCTGGTCAGGAGTCGGTATTGTCCTGATTAGTTTACTGTCATGGGGATTTTTCGGCCAACGGCTGGACCTGCCAGCCATTATAGGCATGATGTTGATTTGTGCCGGTGTGTTGGTTATTAATTTATTGTCACGAAGCACACCACATTAAAATAATTTGTTTCTAAACGACTAAAATATGGAGGCTCTTATATTTATATGAGCCTCGTTTTATGCTTTTTGTTAATGTCTTTATTTTTTATGTATTCTTTTGTGCTTTCAAGATTATGGCGTAAGAAAATTGCAATACGATTATTGTTGTATATTCAAGATAATGTGACCTTAATTGTCTTTTTAAATAAAAATTAAACAAAAATTATATCCCACCACTAAGGTTTATAAAAGCATACGTTAGCAGGTGTCACCATGAAAAAAGCCATAGCATATATGCGATTTTCATCACCAGGTCAGATGTCTGGTGACTCATTAAACCGACAGAGAAGACTTATTGCTGAATGGTTAAAGGTAAATAGTGATTATTATCTTGATACCATAACATATGAAGATTTAGGATTAAGTGCATTCAAAGGAAAGCATGCACAATCAGGAGCTTTTTCGGAATTTTTAGATGCTATAGAGCATGGTTATATATTGCCAGGAACTACATTGTTAGTTGAAAGTCTGGACAGACTTTCAAGAGAAAAAGTCGGTGAAGCGATTGAACGTCTGAAATTGATTTTGAATCACGGTATTGATGTTATAACTCTTTGCGACAATACAGTCTATAATATTGACTCTTTGAATGAGCCATATTCATTAATAAAAGCCATACTTATAGCACAAAGGGCAAATGAAGAAAGCGAGATAAAGTCAAGTCGGGTTAAATTATCATGGAAGAAAAAACGGCAGGATGCAATGGAATCAGGTACGATTATGACGGCGTCTTGTCCGAGATGGCTCTCCTTAGATGACAAAAGAACGGCTTTTGTTCCAGACCCCGACAGGGTGAAAACTATTGAGCTAATTTTTAAACTCAGGATGGAAAGGCGCTCATTGAATGCAATAGCCAAGTATTTAAATGATCATGCTGTAAAGAATTTCTCAGGAAAAGAAAGTGCATGGGGACCTTCTGTAATTGAAAAATTATTAGCGAATAAAGCTCTGATAGGTATATGCGTACCTTCATATCGTGCAAGAGGGAAAGGGATAAGTGAAATCGCTGGCTATTATCCCAGAGTTATATCAGATGATTTGTTTTACGCTGTACAGGAAATTCGGTTGGCACCTTTTGGTATTAGCAATAGTAGCAAGAATCCTATGCTAATAAATCTACTTCGAACAGTTATGAAGTGTGAGGCTTGTGGTAATACCATGATTGTTCATGCGGTATCTGGAAGTTTGCATGGCTATTATGTTTGTCCGATGAGAAGATTACATCGATGTGACAGGCCATCAATAAAAAGAGATTTGGTTGATTATAATATCATTAATGAATTGCTTTTTAATTGTAGCAAAATTCAACCAGTTGAAAACAAGAAAGATGCTAATGAAACTTTAGAGTTAAAAATTATTGAGCTTCAGATGAAAATTAATAATTTAATCGTTGCATTGTCTGTCGCGCCTGAAGTTACCGCTATAGCAGAGAAAATAAGACTATTAGATAAGGAATTACGAAGGGCTTCGGTATCATTGAAAACTTTGAAGAGTAAAGGTGTAAATTCATTCAGTGATTTTTATGCTATTGACTTAACCAGTAAAAATGGACGAGAGTTATGCCGTACACTTGCCTATAAAACATTCGAAAAAATCATAATTAATACGGATAATAAAACCTGTGATATCTATTTTATGAATGGCATTGTTTTTAAACACTATCCTTTAATGAAAGTAATATCCGCCCAGCAGGCGATAAGTGCTCTCAAATATATGGTTGATGGTGAGATTTATTTCTAAATAATGATCTCGGATTTTAAGTTATGCTATGGTGATAAAGTGCAAGACAGAATTAATTATCTTTGACGAAACTTAATGGGTAATTACTTTGTTTGCTCCCACAAGCGAGTTTTGTACGGCTGTATTGGGGTAGTAAATGAGCTATACAATCTTAATCATTTGTTAGGTGAGAACTCTTGGTCGCAGATTCAAATACTGAAAATACGTGACAAATTATTATGAGCAAAATGGTGTATGTCACGTATTTTGAATGGTAGGTTAAAAAATAACACCGACTTTCGTAGGTATTACTAATAATAAAGCAGAGTTTTTAGATAGTATCAATGTGCTTTGTGTATATTGTGGCAAATAATTGGGTTGGGGGTACAATTGTGATTGCTTTTGCATAAACATTGCGCCTTTATGCATAATGAGATAAAGGAATATCAAATAAAATAACGATAGGTCATAACAAAGAGGTTTTTATGAAAACACTTATCGTTTCAACTGTATTGGCATTCATAACATTTTCTGCGCAGGCTGCAGCATTTCAGGTCACTAGTAATGAAATAAAAACAGGAGAGCAACTTACAACGTCTCATGTCTTTTCTGGATTTGGGTGTGAAGGTGGTAATACATCGCCCTCATTAACCTGGTCTGGTGTTCCTGAAGGTACCAAAAGCTTTGCCGTAACTGTATATGATCCAGATGCACCTACAGGCAGTGGTTGGTGGCATTGGACTGTTGTTAATATTCCAGCAACAATAACATATTTGCCCGTTGATGCAGGGAGACGTGATGGAACAAAACTGCCGACTGGTGCTGTTCAAGGCCGAAATGATTTTGGCTATGCTGGGTTTGGTGGCGCATGTCCTCCTAAAGGAGATAAACCACATCATTACCAGTTTAAAGTATGGGCTCTAAAAACTGAAAAGATTCCTGTAGATTCTAACTCCAGCGGAGCGTTAGTTGGTTATATGCTTAATGCTAATAAAATCGCAACCGCTGAGATAACACCAGTTTATGAGATAAAGTAGGGTGAGAGTATGCTGGCAAGAGGTAAGACTAACTTAAAGATCGAAGAAATACGGATGCATAAACATCATGAGATTCATAGGGTTAAGCCTCTTATGCCAGCTTTGTGTCGTATCCGTCAGGGAAAGAAAGTTATCAATTGGGAGACGCATACTTTAACTGTTGATAATAATCAAATAATATTATTTCCTTGTGGTTATGAATTTTATATTGAGAATTATCCTGAAGCAGGGCTTTATCTTGCAGAAATGCTTTACTTACCCATTGATTTAATTGAGAGTTTCCAAAAACTTTATACGGTAACTGATCAAATACGTAACAAAACAAGTTTCTTTTTACCTCAGAATCCTGAGTTAATATATTGTTGGGAGCAACTAAAAACATCTGTTTCCCGAGGCTTCTCAACTAAAATTCAGGAGCACTTAGCAATGGGCGTTCTACTTTCGTTAGGAGTGAATCATGTTAATCATTTACTTTTATCATATAGTAAACAATCATTGATAAGTCGTTGTTATAACCTGCTGCTATCCGAACCCGGCACAAAATGGACAGCAAACAAGGTTGCTCGATATCTCTACATTTCTGTTTCTACATTACATCGCCGTCTAGCAAGCGAGGGGGTAAGTTTCCAAAGTATACTGGACGATGTGAGGTTAAATAATGCGTTGTCTGCTATACAAACGACGGTAAAACCTATAAGCGAGATTGCCAGAGAAAATGGTTATAAGTGTCCTTCTCGTTTTACAGAAAGATTTCATAATCGTTTTAATATAACACCAAGAGAGATAAGAAAAGCTTCCAGAGAGTAAAAGTGTTTTAAGAAGGAGCAATTCTATCGATTTTGATTTTGGGAAATCAACACGGCATAATTATGTCACCGGAGCCTGAACAACTCCGGTGACTTCTGCGCTAAACGGGGACGTTTATGCGCACATACAATCCAAACTCTCTTCTCCCTTCACAGATGCAGAAATGCACCTGCAATTCTTTGCATCTAGCGTTTGACCTCTGCGGAGGTGAAGCGTGAACCTCTCACAAGACGGCATCAAATTACATCGCGGCAACTTCACCGCTATCGGTCGGCAGATCCAGCCTTATCTGGAGGAGGGCAAATGCTTTCGCATGGTGCTTAAACCGTGGCGTGAGAAACGCAGTCTTTCCCAGAATGCACTC
>NZ_JBJQLG010000034.1:0-9367 GCF_046486495.1 Escherichia sp. WS3227_2 | reverse complement strand
CAGTTCAAAACCACTCCCCTGAATGGGATACGGCTGATACTGTCGCCCCTGCCAGGTGACCGGCTCACCTTTTTCGTTCAGCTCATTACAGAAAAAATAACGTTCTCCACCGACCTCTGTCAGGTCGATTTCCCAGAGCACCACGCTGGCCGACTGCTCCGCACGGGTGCATTCATTCAGTGTTTCCTGCCGGATATCCTGCATCAGTTCACCACCTGTTCAAACTCTGCGCTGAACTCAACACGCAGCATACTGACCCGCGACGACCATTTTGCGCAGGTCACCTTTATCTGCCGCCACTCATAAGGCGGCGTCCACAGAAAGGCTTTCCAGCCCCCGTGCTCTTCCAGAAACGACTCCAGTACCGTGGCCTCCTCACGGGGGACAGAAAGCGTCACGCTGTACGTTTTCAGGTTGGCATTCAGCCCGGCAGGCGCTCGCTGGGAATAGCCATCACCAAAGCGCACCTTTCTTACAGAAGGGGCCGAAGCCACATCCATACCGGGTTTCACTTTCCAGCGGAAGGTTTTCATCGTCCACCTCCGGAGAACAGGCCACCATCACGCATCTGTGTCTGAATTTCATCACGGGCACCCTTGCGGGCCATGTCATACACTGCCTTCATCATCTGTGGACCTGGCAGACCATTCGTACCGTCGTTCTGAATCACCACGTGATTGTTCTGATTAAAATTAATGCCTTCAGCCCGCCGCATCTGCGCCGGACTTCCGGCACCGCCCACATAACCACCTTCCGCATAGCCCCGCATCAGGCGGTACAGGTTGCCGACACCAATCCGGCTGGTTGCCTCCTTCGTGAAGACAAATTCACCACGGTGAACAATCCCCGCTGGCTCATATTTGCCGCCGGTTCCCGTAAATCCCCCGGTCGCAAAATGGAATTTCGCCGCAGCGGCCTGAATGGCTGTACCGCCTGACGCGGATGCTCCACCACTGGCAGCACCGCCAATGGCGCTGCCGATACTCCCGACAATCCCCACCATTGCCTGCTTAAGCAGAATTTCTGTCATCATGGACAGCACGGAACGGGTGAAGCTGCGCCAGTTCTGCTCACTGCCGGTCAGCATCGCCGCCATATTCTGTGCAATACCATCAAAGGTCTGCGTGGCTGCACTTTTAACCTGCGACATACTGTCCGTGGCGCTCTCTTCCCACTCACTCCAGCCGGACTTCAGGCCTGCCATCCAGTTCCCGCGAAGCTGGTCTTCAGCCGCCCAGGTCTTTTTCTGCTCTGACATGACGTTATTCAGCGCCAGCGGATTATCGCCATACTGTTCCTTCAGGCGCTGTTCCGTGGCTTCCCGTTCTGCCTGCCGGTCAGTCAGCCCCCGGCTTTTCGCATCAATGGCGGCCCGTTTTGCCCGTTGCTGCTGTGCGAATTTATCCGCCTGCTGCGCCAGCGCGTTCAGGCGCTCCTGATACGTAACCTTGTCGCCAAGTGCAGCCAGCTGGCGTTTGTACTCCAGCGTCTCATCTTTATGCGCCAGCAGGGATTTCTCCTGTGCAGACAGCTGGCGACGTTGCGCCGCCTCCTCCAGTACCGCGAACTGGCTCTCCGCCTTCCACAAATCCCGGCGCTGCTGGCTGATTTTCTCATTTGCTCCGGCATGCTTCTCCAGCGTCCGGAGTTCTGCCTGAAGCGTCAGCAGGGCAGCATGAGCACTGTCTTCCTGACGATCGCCCGCAGACACCTTCACGCCGGACTGTTTCGGCTTTTTCAGCGTCGCTTCATAATCCTTTTTCGCCGCCGCCATCAGCGTGTTGTAATCCGCCTGCAGGATTTTCCCGTCTTTCAGTGCCTTGTTCAGTTCTTCCTGACGGGCGGTATATTTCTCCAGCGGCGTCTGCAGCCGTTCGTAAGCCTTCTGCGCCTCTTCGGTATATTTCAGCCGTGACGCTTCGGTATCGCTCTGCTGCTGCGCATTTTTGTCCTGTTGACTCTGCTGCTCAGCCTTCTTTCGGGCGGCTTCAAGCGCAAGACGGGCCTTTTCACGATCATCCCAGTAACGCGCCCGCGCTTCATCGTTAACAAAATAATCATCCTTGCGCAGATTCCAGATATCGTCCGCTTTCTTAAACGCGGCCTCTGCCTTAATCAGCATCTCCTGCGCGGTATCAGGACGACCAATATCCAGCACCGCATCCCACATGGATTTGAATGCCCGTGCTGTCCTGTCTGCCCAGGTTTCCAGCGTGCCCATGTTCTCTTTCAGGCGTCGGGTCTGGTCATCAAACCCTTTCGTTGCGGCCTCGTTCGCCGCCTGCAATGCCCCGGCTTCATCGCCGGAACGCTGCAACTGAGCAACATACGCAATCTGCTCCGCCGTCACGTTATGGAACTGGCGCGCCATCGCCGTCAGCCCCGACGTCGGGTCAGTGGTCAGCTTCCCGAAGGCTTCAGCGACCTTGTCCACCTCCACGCCGGATGCAGAGGAGAAACGCGCCACACTCTGGCTGATGGACGCAATCTGAGCCTCACCGCTTACCCCCGCCTTAACCAGTGCGCTGAGTGACTCGCTGGTCTGGTTAAACGTCAGCCCTGCCGCCTGCCCGGCTCTGGACAGGACCAGCATACGATCTGCCGTCAGTCCCGCCTGATTGCCGGAAAGGACCAGCGTTTTGTTGAAATCGGACAGGGTTGAGTTGCCCTGATACCAGGCATACGCCAGCGCTCCGGTCGCCACCGCCAGCGAGGTAGCCCCCACCATCGGCAGGGTGATCGCACCGGCAAGCCCCCGGAACATGGGGATCATCCCGCCGAAGGAGTCCTTCACCTGACCCCCCTGTTGCAGCAGGATCAGCCACGGACTTTGCCCGCCTGCAAGCTGCGTGGCCACGTCAGTGAACTGCGCAGGCAGCATACGCATGGCGGCTTTATACTGCCCGACGGAAATTCCCGCTTTCTGTGCAGCCAGCGCCTGCCGGTTCATCGACTGTTCAACGACTGCCGCTGTTTTTTTCGCATCACTTTCCGTACCGGAAAAATGACGCCTGACTCTGGCCATCTGCTCGTCAAATCTGGCCGCATCCAGACTCAAATCAACGACCAGATCGCCTACCGGTTCAGCCATACCGGACTCCTCCTGCGATCCCTTCTGATACTGTCATCAGCATTACGTCATCCTCCGTCATGTCCGCCACATCCGGGGAAGCGGGGATAACTTCATTCCCGTCCGGACCAAAGCGGACGCCTCCGGCAAGCCCTGCCGCTTTCTGCATCAGCACATCATCTTCAGGCTCTTCGTCAGCCTCGCGCCGGTTCAGCAGACTGAAATCCAGCGGATGCATATCCGGATCGCTGAAAAACAGGCTGAGTACGGTGTACGTCAGCCCGGAAAAGTGCATATCCAGCAGAACATCATGAAAATAATGGGTACTGTAAAAGCGGTGCCAGTCGGCATACTCCGTGGATGACATCCCGGCAAGCATGGCGCGCCAGTCGGGTCGCCCCATCTCACGCGCCAGTTTCAGGGCAAAACTCAGCTCACCGTCGAACACTTTCCCGCAGAAACAGGCTCTGCTGGCCCGGCGTCATCTGCCTGTTCAGGTGCATCATTCACCACAAACTCAGACATACCGGACAGACGCATTACCACATTTTCAGCCTGAGCAATTGCCTCTGTGGGCCAGGTGGTAAGCACTTCCTGCTCAATTTGTTTAACGGCTTCATTCATGGACGGCATCTTTGTCTTCTGCGGATGGCTATGCCACAGGGACATCGCCACCAGAAAAGCACCGGTTCTGACGAGATCTTCCACGCTCACCTGTCGATTGAGACTGGATCCCGCCTGTTCTGCCTGTCGTTTCAGCAGGGCGAGATGCTCAATTCGCTGCAGGGCTGACAGTTCAGAAAGCGTGACGCTCACACCGTTATATTCAAATGATTCGGTTTTCAGGAACATCGCTGACTCTCCGGATTAACTGTCGGTGACGGTGATTTCTGCAACCACAGCAAGTTCACCATTACCGGATACAACCGGAATGTTGACCTTGCCTGCAGCAACACCTTTCACGGTGATGGTCATACCACTGACCGACACGGTGGCTTTTGTTTTATCCGCAGACACCGCACGGAAGCTCTTGTCGGTTGCGCCTTCCGGCTGGAATGCCACGGTCAGCGTGGTGCTCTGCCCTTTCACCACCGAAGTGCTGGCAGGCGTCACGGTCATGCCGGTTGCCGCTGTTACCGTGCTGCGATCTTCTGCCATCGACGGACGTCCCACGTTGGTGACTTTCACCGTGCGGGTGATCACTTCCTTCGCCGTCACCGCCTTACCGATACTGCTGACCCAGCCGCGGAACACATCGACCGTGCCGTTCGGGAAGCGGATTTTATAGGCACGGGTATCCCCTTCATTAAACCACGCCAGCAGCGCCTGCTGCCCCTGCTCTCCGGGCATCCACGCCAGCGTGAAGCTGGTATCTCCGGCAGATTTCTGCCCCTGCCCGGTCGCAGTCCAGTCCGCATCTTCATCATCGAGATAGCTGTCGTCATAGGACTCAGCGGTCAGTTCGCCGGGCGTCAGGTCTTTAACTTTAGCCAGACGCGACCAGTCAACGTCTGAAAGCGGGTTCGCATAAGGGTCACCGTTCCCCTTATAAACCCACAGTGTGGTCCCGGCCCCTTTCACCGGCATTACTGGATTTGGTACAGGCATATCGTCCTCACATTTCATAGGTAATGACATAAGTCAGATCGGCTGAACTCCACAGGCCCGCATCATCGTCGCGCCGGTAGTCATAGCCACTGGCCACCATACTGGTGATCAAATCTGACAGTGCCGGGACATCGCTCATCACCGGATAAATCCGGGACTCCATCCACGAATCCAGCTCTGAATCCGGCACCTGAGCAGGCAGGAAAACTTCAATATGCAGCTCCGCCTGCCAGGTATCACTGTCCAGCTCTTCGCCCGTGTATTCAGCGCCGGTGAGATAAACGGCAATTGCCGGAAAATCCGCCTCATCAAAAACAGCGGGGCGACCATCAAAAAGCGTCGCCCCGGTGTCATGCTTCTCCAGTGCATCCAGTACGGCTGCACGGAGTTCAGTATGTTTCATCGCTTTATTACCATTCTCAGTTGATGCTGCAGCGCATAGCCCAGCTCTTTCGGAAGACGTTCACGCCGTATCCGTTCAATATTCTGTTTAAACGCCGTGGTCAGCGGCACCGCCATCGGGATTTTCACCACATCAATGGGGTAACGGTTTTTCCCGGCCACACGCTGCATGACATGCCACCGGCCATTTTTCAGTTGCTGAATAAACGCGCCGGGAATACGACGGTTTCCCACCACAAGCACGCTGCCGCCACCTTTCAGGGATGAACGCTGCCCCTTTTTACGACGTCTGCGGCGGGAAAGGACAACCCGCGCGTTACCCAGCTTGATTACGGGCAAATCCCCCCGGTTAACCCTGATTCTGGCCTGCGGATTTTTGACCGTGGCCCTTTTCAGCCTGGCCCTTTCCTTTACCAGTTTCCGGCGTACCTTTGTCTCACGGGCAACCTGTGACGCAGACTGCGATATCGCGGATGACGCAACGCGGTTAATGGCCATTGCGGCGGCACCAGGCACCGCCGTTTTGCTGATACGGCTGAGGTTTTCAACGGCCTGCTCAAGACCTTTTATGGCCATACATCCCCCTTTCAGCGGCGACGGTTAACGGCAGGCGGCACGCCACGCCCAAGCCAGAGATGACAGCTTCCGCCATCATCCGGCGAAATCCGGTCCACCCAGAAGTTTTCCTCGCCGATGGTCAGTGTGTCTCCACGCCGCAGCTGCCGCACATCATCAGTCCGGACAAACAGGGACGGGCTGGAGCCTTCAACGCGCACCCCCTGTCCGGCATAGCTGATATTTTCAGGGTCATCAAAAACACCACGTATCACAGCACCGGACAGCTCACCGGATGTCATGGTGGCTGACGTTCCCATGTACCCGCGTATCGTTTCATCGGCGCGGGCAATGGCAGCATCGAACAGGTTATCGGAATCAGCCACAGCGCCTCCCGTTATTGCATTCTGGCCAGGCCATGTTCTGTCATTTCGGCTGCCACACCGGCAGAGACACGAAACGCCGTTCCCGGCAGCACAAATGCCACAGGCTCATCCCGCGTGGCGTGAAGTGCATCAGTATGCAGCGTCACCAGTGCCACGACCGTGACCAGAGCAGCCGTATCAGTCACGGTATCCGGCTGCGCTGATACCACCTCATTTTCATGTCCGGTCAGCGCATTTTCCGGGCTGACAGATGTGTCCTGACCGGCAGCGTCATCCGTGTCATCAAGCTCCTCTTCCAGCTCTGCCACACGGAGCACCAGTTCTTCTTTCGTCCCCGTCAGGCTGACATCACGGTTCAGTTGCTCACCCAGCACCTGAAGACGGGCAATCAGTTCATCTTTCGTCATGGACTCCTCCACAGAGAGAAAATGGCCCCGAAGGGCCATGATTACGCCAGTTGTACGGACACGAACGCATCAGGATCAGCCAGCAGCATCAGCGGTGCTGACTGAATCATGGTGAACTCACGCGCCGGATCGCCGGTGGTCACCCAGTTTTTCGGGTAGCGGGCAGAGGCGTTAATACCTTCGCGCTGTGCGTCCGCATCCTGAATGCAGCCATAGGTGCGCAGACCGCGTGCCTGAGTGTTCCCCAGCACCATCGTGTTGTCCGGCAGGAAGTTCTTTTTGACGTCGTTTTCCACGTACTGTCCGGAATACACGACGATCGCCGTATCGCCATACATCCCCTTATAGGACACCGCTTCGCCCAGGTCTTTTACCGCTGTCTCCAGCTCGGAATGAGAGCCGCGACGGGTATCCAGCTTCTCCTTGACGGCTTTGAAGGAACGGAACAGCGCCCAGCCTTTCGGATCAAACACGATGATATTCACCACGCCGCTGGCGTTCAGCGCATAGGCTTCGATATCGTCGGTCGGGTCATACGTGGACTTGTCACGCTTGCTCCACTCCGTACCACCGGACTGTGTGATGTTGTTCGCCGCACTGCGGCCCATATCCACCTCAACCGGATCGAAGGCTTCACCGGTCATGGTGTATTTGCCCTTAAGCACAGCAGAAACTGCCTGCATCTCTTCGACCTGAGCAATGGCCAGCTCTTCGTCTCGCATGTTCTGCATGATGATGCGACGGCGGCGGTAAGCCGGGTCCGCCAGATTCTGCGGATCTTCATCCGGCAGGCGACGCAGGGTCATCTGCGGATTCACCTCATGCTTGGGTTTGACATATCCCGGCGTAAATTCAGAGGTGGAGCCGCCACGGGAACGGATAACCTCACCGGAAACAATCGGCGAAACGTACAGCGCCATGTTTACCAGTCCCGGAATTTGTGAGAGATAGACTTTCTCCGTGGTGAAGGGATAGCTCTCACGGAAAAAGAGACGCAGAAACAGCGGATCAAACTTAAATTTCTGCTCATTTGCCGCCAGCAGCTGGGCGGTTGTGTACATCGACATAAAAAAATCCCGTAAAAAAAGCCGCACAGGCGGCCTTTAGTGATGAAGGGTAAGGTTAAACGATGCTGATTGCCGTTCCGGCAAACGCGGTCCGTTTTTTCGTCTCGTCGCTGGCAGCCTCCGGCCAGAGCACATCCTCATAACGGAACGTGCCGGACTTGTAGAACGTCAGCGTGGTGCTGGTCTGGTCAGCATCAACCGCCAGAATGCCAACGGCAGTACCGTCGGTGGTGCCATCCCACGCAACCAGCTTACGGGTGGAGGTGTCCAGCATCAGCGGGGTCATTGCAGGCGCTTTCGCACTCAATCCGCCGGGCGCGGTTGCCGTATGTGCCGGGTCACTGTTGCCCAGCGGCTGGTAATGGGTAAAGGTTTCTTTGCTCGTCATAAACATCCCTTACACTGGTGTGTTCAGCAAATCGTTAACGGCATCAGATGCCGGGTTACCTGCAGCCAGTGGTGCCGGTGCCCCCTGCATCAGACGATCCAGCGCAGTGTCACTGCGCGCCTGTGCACTCTGTGGTGCAGCTGCCAGAATGCGGCGGGCCGTTTCCACGGTCATACCGGGGGTTTCGGCCAGCACACGTGCCTGTTCTTCGCGTCCGTGAGCTTCCTCACAGTTGAGGATCCCCATAATGCGGCTGTTTTCTGCCGCAACCGCAGCGGTGATCTGCGCGTTCACGTCCGGCTGCGCCGCGCTGGCGTTTTCGCCCTCCGTCGCTTGCACCACGTCAGTAACGTCAGCCTGCGAAGCAGTGGCTGAAACAGTTGTTGATTGAGTCTCTTTGGTCATTCGCCCTCCTGAGAGACGGGATTTACGTGCATCCAGTGCATCACGCATAACGGTGATCGCATCGGTGCTGTTGACAAGTTCATCAGCCAGTCCGGCATCAATGGCCTCCTGACCGCTGTACACTGCAGCCTCGGTATCCAGCACAGCCTGCACGGACAGGCCGGTATATGCCGACACCTTCTGCGCAAACATCCGGCGGGTTGCATCCATCCGGGACTGCAGTGTCTCCCGGACATCACCCGGTAGATGGCTGTAGGGGTTGCCATCCACCTTATGGCTGCCGCTGTAAATCAGCGTGATTTCCACGCCCTGTTTCTCCAGCGCAGCGCCGTAATTACTGTGAGCCATCATGACGCCGATGGAGCCTGTCCGGGCGGTCTGCGTGACCAGACGCCGGGAGGCGGCGCTGGCAAGCAGCTGACCTGCACTGCAGTTCATGTCGTTGGCCAGCGCCCATACCGGCTTTATGTCACGCACACGGGCGATGATGTCAGCACAGTCAAATGCTCCCGCCACCATCCCGCCCGGTGTGTCCATATCGAGCAGAATGCCGTCCACCATCGGATCGCTGGCAGCCTGTTGCAGACGGGCGATAATGCCGTTGTAACCGGTCATTCCCGAATACGGCTGCAGCGCCCGCGTCCGGCTGACCAGCGTACCGGACACCGGCAGCACGGCGATGCCGTTCATGACCTGATAACTGCGGGCCTGTCGTGGTCCGTCATCATCACCGGATAACGCCAGCGCCGCGGGTGCCTCTCCGGCAGTCAGGCTGTCGCCGGATACTGCATCCGTCAGGCGACTGATCCCAAGCTGGCCTGCAAGCGCACAAAAGAAAACCCGCGCATAGGCGGGTTCAAGCATCAGCGGCTCATTAAAAGCCATGCTGGCAATATGCGGGAGATTACGCAGCTCTGCTGTCACTCTTCTCCTCCTCTGTTGATTGTCGCAGTCCGGATTCAAATGCCGCAGCCGCCCAGGCGGGCGGTTTAAGACCGGCTGCACGGCGCTCCATCGTTTCACGGACCTGCTGGGCAAAAATTTCCTGATAGTCGTCACCGCGTTTTGCGCACTCTTTC
>NZ_JBJQLG010000033.1:0-9946 GCF_046486495.1 Escherichia sp. WS3227_2 | reverse complement strand
TGAGCTGGATACGCAGTCAGCGATGGATTTTATTCTGGGCGCGAACAGTCAGGAGCAGCGGGAAAGGCTGACCGGCTGGATTGGTGAAATTGCCGCGTATTACGCCGCAGCGCCGGTCCGGCTGGGAGGCGCAAAAGTACCGCACCTGATGCCGGGTGACTCACTGAACCTGCAGACGGCTCAGGATACGGATAACGGCTACTCCGTGTTTGAGCAGTCACTGCTGCGGTATATCGCTGCCGGGCTGGGTGTCTCGTATGAGCAGCTTTCCCGGAATTACGCCCAGATGAGCTACTCCACGGCACGGGCCAGTGCGAACGAGTCGTGGGCGTACTTTATGGGGCGGCGAAAATTCGTCGCATCCCGTCAGGCGAGCCAGATGTTTCTGTGCTGGCTGGAAGAGGCCATCGTTCGCCGCGTGGTGACGTTACCTTCAAAAGCGCGCTTCAGTTTTCAGGAAGCCCGCAGTGCCTGGGGGAACTGCGACTGGATAGGCTCCGGTCGTATGGCCATCGATGGTCTGAAAGAAGTTCAGGAAGCGGTGATGCTGATAGAAGCCGGACTGAGTACCTACGAGAAAGAGTGCGCAAAACGCGGTGACGACTATCAGGAAATTTTTGCCCAGCAGGTCCGTGAAACGATGGAGCGCCGTGCAGCCGGTCTTAAACCGCCCGCCTGGGCGGCTGCAGCATTTGAATCCGGGCTGCGACAATCAACAGAGGAGGAGAAGAGTGACAGCAGAGCTGCGTAATCTCCCGCATATTGCCAGCATGGCCTTTAATGAGCCGCTGATGCTTGAACCCGCCTATGCGCGGGTTTTCTTTTGTGCGCTTGCAGGCCAGCTTGGGATCAGCCGCCTGACGGATGCGGTGTCCGGCGACAGCCTGACTGCCCAGGAGGCACTCGCGACGCTGGCATTATCCGGTGATGATGACGGACCACGACAGGCCCGCAGTTATCAGGTCATGAACGGCATCGCCGTGCTGCCGGTGTCCGGCACGCTGGTCAGCCGGACGCGGGCGCTGCAGCCGTACTCGGGGATGACCGGTTACAACGGCATTATCGCCCGTCTGCAACAGGCTGCCAGCGATCCGATGGTGGACGGCATTCTGCTCGATATGGACACGCCCGGCGGGATGGTGGCGGGGGCATTTGACTGCGCTGACATCATCGCCCGTGTGCGTGACATAAAACCGGTATGGGCGCTTGCCAACGACATGAACTGCAGTGCAGGTCAGTTGCTTGCCAGTGCCGCCTCCCGGCGTCTGGTCACGCAGACCGCCCGGACAGGCTCCATCGGCGTCATGATGGCTCACAGTAATTACGGTGCTGCGCTGGAGAAACAGGGTGTGGAAATCACGCTGATTTACAGCGGCAGCCATAAGGTGGATGGCAACCCCTACAGCCATCTTCCGGATGACGTCCGGGAGACACTGCAGTCCCGGATGGACGCAACCCGCCAGATGTTTGCGCAGAAGGTGTCGGCATATACCGGCCTGTCCGTGCAGGCTGTGCTGGATACCGAGGCTGCAGTGTACAGCGGTCAGGAGGCCATTGATGCCGGACTGGCTGATGAACTTGTTAACAGCACCGATGCGATCACCGTCATGCGTGATGCACTGGATGCACGTAAATCCCGTCTCTCAGGAGGACGAATGACCAAAGAGACTCAATCAACAACTGTTTCAGCCACTGCTTCGCAGGCTGACGTTACTGACGTGGTGCCAGCGACGGAGGGCGAGAACGCCAGCGCGGCGCAGCCGGACGTAAACGCGCAGATCACCGCAGCGGTTGCGGCAGAAAACAGCCGCATTATGGGGATCCTCAACTGTGAGGAGGCTCACGGACGCGAAGAACAGGCACGCGTGCTGGCAGAAACCCCCGGTATGACCGTGAAAACGGCCCGCCGCATTCTGGCCGCAGCACCACAGAGTGCACAGGCGCGCAGTGACACTGCGCTGGATCGTCTGATGCAGGGGGCACCGGCACCGCTGGCTGCAGGTAACCCGGCATCTGATGCCGTTAACGATTTGCTGAACACACCAGTGTAAGGGATGTTTATGACGAGCAAAGAAACCTTTACCCATTACCAGCCGCAGGGCAACAGTGACCCGGCTCATACCGCAACCGCGCCCGGCGGATTGAGTGCGAAAGCGCCTGCAATGACCCCGCTGATGCTGGACACCTCCAGCCGTAAGCTGGTTGCGTGGGATGGCACCACCGACGGTGCTGCCGTTGGCATTCTTGCGGTTGCTGCTGACCAGACCAGCACCACGCTGACGTTCTACAAGTCCGGCACGTTCCGTTATGAGGATGTGCTCTGGCCGGAGGCTGCCAGCGACGAGACGAAAAAACGGACCGCGTTTGCCGGAACGGCAATCAGCATCGTTTAACTTTACCCTTCATCACTAAAGGCCGCCTGTGCGGCTTTTTTTACGGGATTTTTTTATGTCGATGTACACAACCGCCCAACTGCTGGCGGCAAATGAGCAGAAATTTAAGTTTGATCCGCTGTTTCTGCGTCTCTTTTTCCGTGAGAGCTATCCCTTCACCACGGAGAAAGTCTATCTCTCACAAATTCCGGGACTGGTAAACATGGCGCTGTACGTTTCGCCGATTGTTTCCGGTGAGGTTATCCGTTCCCGTGGCGGCTCCACCTCTGAATTTACGCCGGGATATGTCAAGCCGAAGCATGAAGTGAATCCGCAGATGACCCTGCGTCGCCTGCCGGATGAAGATCCGCAGAATCTGGCGGACCCGGCTTACCGCCGCCGTCGCATCATCATGCAGAACATGCGTGACGAAGAGCTGGCCATTGCTCAGGTCGAAGAGATGCAGGCAGTTTCTGCCGTGCTTAAGGGCAAATACACCATGACCGGTGAAGCCTTCGATCCGGTTGAGGTGGATATGGGCCGCAGTGAGGAGAATAACATCACGCAGTCCGGCGGCACGGAGTGGAGCAAGCGTGACAAGTCCACGTATGACCCGACCGACGATATCGAAGCCTACGCGCTGAACGCCAGCGGTGTTGTGAATATCATCGTGTTCGATCCGAAAGGCTGGGCGCTGTTCCGTTCCTTCAAAGCCGTCAAGGAGAAGCTGGATACTCGTCGCGGCTCTCATTCCGAGCTGGAGACAGCGGTGAAAGACCTAGGTAAAGCGGTGTCCTATAAGGGGATGTATGGCGATGTGGCCATCGTCGTGTATTCCGGACAGTACGTGGAAAACGGCGTCAAAAAGAACTTCCTGCCGGACAACACGATGGTGCTGGGGAACACTCAGGCACGCGGTCTGCGCACCTATGGCTGCATTCAGGATGCGGACGCACAGCGCGAAGGCATTAACGCCTCTGCCCGTTACCCGAAAAACTGGGTGACCACCGGCGATCCGGCGCGTGAGTTCACCATGATTCAGTCAGCACCGCTGATGCTGCTGGCTGACCCTGATGAGTTCGTGTCCGTACAACTGGCGTAATCATGGCCCTTCGGGGCCATTGTTTCTCTGTGGAGGAGTCCATGACGAAAGATGAACTGATTGCCCGTCTCCGCTCGCTGGGTGAACAACTGAACCGTGATGTCAGCCTGACGGGGACGAAAGAAGAACTGGCGCTCCGTGTGGCAGAGCTGGAAGAGGAGCTTGATGACACGGATGAAACTGCCGGTCAGGACACCCCTCTCAGCCGGGAAAATGTGCTGACCGGACATGAAAATGAGGTGGGATCAGCGCAGCCGGATACCGTGATTCTGGATACGTCTGAACTGGTCACGGTCGTGGCACTGGTGAAGCTGCATACTGATGCACTTCACGCCACGCGGGATGAACCTGTGGCATTTGTGCTGCCGGGAACGGCGTTTCGTGTCTCTGCCGGTGTGGCAGCCGAAATGACAGAGCGCGGCCTGGCCAGAATGCAATAACGGGAGGCGCTGTGGCTGATTTCGATAACCTGTTCGATGCTGCCATTGCCCGCGCCGATGAAACGATACGCGGGTACATGGGAACGTCAGCCACCATTACATCCGGTGAGCAGTCCGGTGCGGTGATACGTGGTGTTTTTGATGACCCTGAAAATATCAGCTATGCCGGACAGGGCGTGCGCGTTGAAGGCTCCAGCCCGTCCCTGTTTGTCCGGACTGATGAGGTGCGGCAGCTGCGGCGTGGAGACACGCTGACCATCGGTGAGGAAAATTTCTGGGTAGATCGGGTTTCGCCGGATGATGGCGGAAGCTGTCATCTCTGGCTTGGACGGGGCGTGCCGCCTGCCGTTAACCGTCGCCGCTGAAAGGGGGATGTATGGCCATAAAAGGTCTTGAGCAGGCCGTTGAAAACCTCAGCCGTATCAGCAAAACGGCGGTGCCCGGTGCCGCCGCAATGGCCATTAACCGCGTTGCTTCATCCGCGATATCGCAGTCGGCGTCACAGGTTGCCCGTGAGACAAAGGTACGCCGGAAACTGGTAAAGGAAAGGGCCAGGCTGAAAAGGGCCACGGTCAAAAACCCGCAGGCCAGAATCAAAGTTAACCGGGGGGATTTGCCCGTAATCAAGCTGGGTAATGCGCGGGTTGTCCTGTCCCGCCGCAGGCGTCGTAAAAAGGGGCAGCGTTCATCCCTGAAAGGTGGCGGCAGCGTGCTTGTGGTGGGTAACCGTCGTATTCCCGGCGCGTTTATTCAGCAACTGAAAAATGGGCGGTGGCATGTCATGCAGCGTGTGGCCGGGAAAAACCGTTACCCCATTGATGTGGTGAAAATCCCGATGGCGGTGCCGCTTACCACGGCGTTTAAACAGAATATTGAACGGATACGGCGTGAACGTCTTCCGAAAGAGCTGGGCTATGCGCTGCAGCATCAACTGAGAATGGTAATAAAGCGATGAAACATACTGAACTCCGTGCAGCCGTACTGGATGCACTGGAGAAGCATGACACCGGGGCGACGCTTTTTGATGGTCGCCCCGCTGTTTTTGATGAGGCGGATTTTCCGGCAATTGCCGTTTATCTCACCGGCGCTGAATACACGGGCGAAGAGCTGGACAGCGATACCTGGCAGGCGGAGCTGCATATTGAAGTTTTCCTGCCTGCTCAGGTGCCGGATTCAGAGCTGGATTCGTGGATGGAGTCCCGGATTTATCCGGTGATGAGCGATATCCCGGCACTGTCAGATTTGATCACCAGTATGGTGGCCAGTGGCTATGACTACCGGCGCGACGATGATGCGGGCCTGTGGAGTTCAGCCGATCTGACTTATGTCATTACCTATGAAATGTGAGGACGCTATGCCTGTACCAAATCCAACAATGCCGGTGAAAGGTGCCGGGACCACACTGTGGGTTTATAAGGGGAACGGTGACCCTTATGCGAACCCGCTTTCAGACGTTGACTGGTCGCGTCTGGCTAAAGTTAAAGACCTGACGCCCGGCGAACTGACCGCTGAGTCCTATGACGACAGTTATCTCGATGATGAAGATGCGGACTGGACCGCGACCGGACAGGGGCAGAAGTCAGCCGGAGATACCAGCTTCACGCTGGCGTGGATGCCCGGAGAGCAGGGGCAGCAGGCGCTGCTGGCGTGGTTTAATGAAGGTGATACCCGTGCCTATAAAATCCGCTTCCCGAACGGCACGGTCGATGTGTTCCGTGGCTGGGTCAGCAGTATCGGTAAGGCGGTGACGGCGAAGGAAGTGATTACCCGCACGGTGAAGGTCACCAATGTGGGACGCCCGTCGATGGCAGAAGATCGCAGCACGGTGACGGCGGCCACCGGCATGACGGTAACGCCAGCCAGTGCTTCCGTAGTGAAAGGGCAGAGCACCACGCTGACCGTGGCATTCCAGCCGGAAGGCGCAACCGACAAGAGCTTCCGTGCGGTGTCTGCGGATAAAACAAAAGCCACCGTGTCGGTCAGTGGTATGACCATCACCGTGAACGGCGTTGCTGCAGGCAAGGTCAACATTCCGGTCGTATCCGGTAATGGTGAGTTTGCTGCGGTTGCAGAAATCACCGTCACCGCCAGTTAATCCGGAGAGTCAGCGATGTTCCTGAAAACCGAATCATTTGAACATAACGGCGTGACCGTCACGCTTTCTGAACTGTCAGCCCTACAGCGTATTGAGCATCTCGCCCTGATGAAACGGCAGGCAGAACAGGCGGAGTCAGACAGCAACCGGAAGTTTACTGTGGAAGACGCCATCAGAACCGGCGCTTTTGTGGTGGCGATGTCCCTGTGGCATAACCATCCGAAGAAGACGCAGATGCCGTCCATGAATGAAGCCGTTAAACAGATTGAGCAGGAAGTGCTTACCACCTGGCCTACAGAGGCAATTTCTCATGCTGAAAACGTGGTGTACCGGCTGTCCGGAATGTATGAGTTTGTGGTGAATGATGCCCCTGACCAGACAGAGGACGCCGGGCCTGCAGAGCCTGTTTCTGCGGGAAAGTGTTCGACGGTGAGCTGAGTTTTGCCCTGAAACTGGCGCGAGAGATGGGGCGACCTGACTGGCGCGCCATGCTTGCCGGGATGTCATCCACGGAGTATGCCGACTGGCACCGCTTTTACAGTACCCATTATTTTCATGATGTTCTGCTGGATATGCACTTTTCCGGGCTGACGTACACTGTGCTCAGCCTGTTTTTCAGCGATCCGGATATGCATCCGCTGGATTTCAGTTTGCTGAACCGGCGTGAGGATGACGAAGAGCCTGAAGATGATGTGCTGATGCAGAAAGCGGCAGGGCTTACCGGAGGCGTCCGCTTTGACCCGGACGGAAATGAAGTTATCCCCGCTTCCCCGGATATGGCGGGCATGACGGAGGATGACGTAATGCTGATGACAGTATCAGAAGGGATCGCAGGAGGAGTCCGGTATGGCTGAACCGGTAGGCGATCTGGTCGTTGATTTAAGTCTGGATGCGGCCAGATTTGACGAGCAGATGGCCAGAGTCAGGCGTCATTTTTCCGGTACGGAAAGTGATGCGAAAAAAACAGCGGCAGTCGTTGAACAGTCGCTGAGCCGACAGGCGCTGGCTGCACAGAAAGCGGGGATTTCCGTCGGGCAGTATAAAGCCGCCATGCGTATGCTGCCTGCACAGTTCACCGACGTGGCCACGCAGCTTGCAGGCGGGCAAAGCCCGTGGCTGATCCTGCTGCAACAGGGTGGTCAGGTTAAGGACTCCTTCGGCGGGATGATCCCCATGTTCCGGGGGCTTGCCGGTGCGATCACCCTGCCGATGGTCGGGGCCACCTCGCTGGCGGTGGCGACCGGTGCGCTGGCGTATGCCTGGTATCAGGGTAACTCAACCCTGTCCGATTTCAACAAAACGCTGGTCCTTTCCGGTAATCAGGCGGGACTGACGGCAGATCGTATGCTGGTCCTGTCCAGAGCCGGGCAGGCTGCAGGGCTGACGTTTAACCAGACCAGCGAGTCACTCAGTGCACTGGTTAAGGCGGGGGTAAGCGGTGAGGCTCAGATTGCGTCCATCAGCCAGAGTGTGGCGCGTTTCTCCTCTGCATCCGGTGTGGAGGTGGACAAGGTCGCTGAAGCCTTCGGGAAGCTGACCACTGACCCGACGTCGGGGCTGACGGCGATGGCGCGCCAGTTCCATAACGTGACGGCGGAGCAGATTGCGTATGTTGCTCAGTTGCAGCGTTCCGGCGATGAAGCCGGGGCATTGCAGGCGGCGAACGAGGCCGCAACGAAAGGGTTTGATGACCAGACCCGACGCCTGAAAGAGAACATGGGCACGCTGGAAACCTGGGCAGACAGGACAGCACGGGCATTCAAATCCATGTGGGATGCGGTGCTGGATATTGGTCGTCCTGATACCGCTCAGGAGATGCTGATTAAGGCAGAGGCTGCGTTTAAGAAAGCGGACGACATCTGGAATCTGCGCAAGGATGATTATTTTGTTAACGATGAAGCGCGGGCGCGTTACTGGGATGATCGTGAAAAGGCCCGTCTTGCGCTTGAAGCCGCCCGAAAGAAGGCTGAACAGCAGAGTCAACAGGACAAAAATGCGCAGCAGCAGAGCGATACCGAAGCGTCACGGCTGAAATATACCGAAGAGGCGCAGAAGGCTTACGAACGGCTGCAGACGCCGCTGGAGAAATATACCGCCCGTCAGGAAGAACTGAACAAGGCACTGAAAGACGGGAAAATCCTGCAGGCAGATTACAACACGCTGATGGCGGCGGCGAAAAAGGATTATGAAGCGACGCTGAAAAAGCCGAAACAGTCCGGCGTGAAGGTGTCTGCGGGCGATCGTCAGGAAGACAGTGCTCATGCTGCCCTGCTGACGCTTCAGGCAGAACTCCGGACACTGGAGAAGCATGCCGGAGCGAATGAGAAAATCAGCCAGCAGCGCCGGGATTTGTGGAAGGCAGAAAGTCAGTTCGCGGTACTGGAGGAGGCGGCACAACGTCGCCAGCTGTCCGCACAGGAGAAATCCCTGCTGGCGCATAAAGACGAGACGCTGGAGTACAAACGCCAGCTGGCTGCACTTGGCGATAAGGTCACGTATCAGGAGCACCTGAATGCGCTGGCGCAGCAGGCGGATAAATTCGCACAGCAACAACGGGCAAAACGGGCAGCCATTGATGCGAAAAACCGGGGGCTGACTGACCGGCAGGCAGCGCGGGACGCCACGGAACAGCGTCTGAAGGAACAGTATGGCGATAATCCGCTGGCGCTGAATAACGTCATGTCAGAGCAGAAAAAGACCTGGGCAGCTGAAGACCAGCTTCGCGGGAGCTGGATGGCAGGCCTCAAGTCAGGCTGGAGTGAGTGGGAAGAGAGCGCCACGGACAGTATGTCGCAGGTTAAAAGTGCAGCCACGCAGACCTTTGATGGTATTGCACAGAATATGGCGGCGATGCTGACCGGCAGTGAACAAAACTGGCGCAGCTTCACCCGATCCGTGCTGTCCATGATGACAGAAATTCTGCTTAAGCAGGCAATGGTGGGGATTGTCGGGAGTATCGGCAGCGCCATTGGCGGTGCTGTTGGTGGCGGCGCATCCGCGTCAGGCGGTACAGCCATTCAGGCAGCTGCGGCGAAATTCCATTTTGCGACAGGGGGATTTACGGGAACCGGCGGCAAATATGAGCCAGCGGGGATTGTTCACCGTGGTGAATTTGTCTTCACGAAGGAGGCAACCAGCCGGATTGGCGTGGGGAATCTCTACCGGCTGATGCGCGGCTATGCCACCGGTGGTTATGTCGGTACACCGGGCAGCCTGGCGGACAGCCGGTCGCAGGCGTCCGGGAAGTTTGAGCAGAATAACCATGTGGTGATTAATAACGACGGCACGAACGGGCAGATAGGTCCGGCTGCTCTGAAGGCGGTGTATGACATGGCCCGTAAGGCGGCAATGGATGTTGTGACCGGGCAGATGCGTGATGGTGGTCTGTTCTCCGGAGGTGGACGATGAAAACCTTCCGCTGGAAAGTGAAACCCGGTATGGATGTGGCTTCGGCTCCTTCCGTCAGGAAGGTGCGCTTTGGTGATGGCTATTCCCAGCGCGCGCCTGCCGGGCTGAATGCCAACCTGAAAACGTACAGCGTGACGATTTCTGTCCCCCGTTGGGAGGCCACGGCGCTGGAATCGTTTCTGGCAGAGCACGGAGGCTGGAAAGCCTTTCTGTGGACGCCGCCTTATGACTGGCGGCAGATAAAGGTGACCTGCGCAAAATGGTCGTCGCGGGTCAGTATGTTGCGTGTTGAGTTCAGCGCAGAGTTTGAACAGGTGGTGAACTGATGCAGGATATCCGACAGGAAACACTGAATGAATGCACCCGTGCGGAGCAGTCTGCCTGCGTGGTGCTCTGGGAAATCGATCTGACAGAGGTTGGTGGAGAACGTTATTTTTTCTGTAATGAGCTGAACGAAAAAGGTGAGCCGGTCACCTGGCAGGGGCGACAGTATCAGCCGTATCCCATTCAGGGGAGTGGTTTTGAACTG
>NZ_JBJQLG010000032.1:0-10699 GCF_046486495.1 Escherichia sp. WS3227_2 | reverse complement strand
TGCGATGAACTGCGCATCGCTGGCATCACCTTTAAATGCCGTCTGGCGAAGAGTGGTGATCAGTTCCTGTGGGTCGACAGAATCCATGCCGACACGTTCAGCCAGCTTCCCAGCCAGCGTTGCGAGTGCTGTACTCATCCGTTTTATACCTCTGAATCAATATCAACCTGGTGGTGAGCAATGGTTTCAACCATGTACCGGATGTGTTCTGCCATGCGCTCCTGAAACTCAACATCGTCATCAAACGCACGGGTAATGGCTTTTTTGCTGGCCCCGTGGCGTTGCAAATGATCGATGCATAGCGATTCAAACAGGTGCTGGGGCAGGCCTTTTTCCATGTCGTCTGCCAGTTCTGCCTCTTTCTCTTCACGGGCGATCTGCTGGTAGTGACGCGCCCAGCTCTGAGCCTCAAGACGATCCTGAATGTAATAAGCGTTCATGGATAAACTCCTGAAATTTTGATGTGCGGATCCAGACAGTGCGTTAACTGCATAGTTGTTTGAATGAACTCGCTTGATTAATCAAAATGTTGGATCACACTATGTCTTGCTCAAAATCTGATAAATAAGGTGTCTAGAATGCTGATTGATAAGTTAAAGTCTTCTCCGATGTACCCAACCGCAGAAATGGGTAAGCAGTCGAAAAAGAATCATTGGTATGTAAGGGAAAAGGGGAGTGATCAACCGCAAGACCAGACCTGGAGAGCTTGGTGGGAATCTCGCTCGCTTGGCAAAGGCCATATCAATTGGAGATCTACATGCGTAGCAGAAAATGTACTCGATCCATTCAATCCGCCATCTCGGTTTGAGGTTGATTTCAAAGCCCCTGATGGGAGTATCTACAACCTTGAATTTGCTTTGGCTCCACACGGCCCAAACAAGTGAGTAGTTAGTGGCTCAGACCACCGCCAGTACCATTCAGGTAAACCTCCACGAGCAAATCTTTTGTGTACGTTCGTTCGATGCCGCGATGCAAGTAAAGCCGACCGCGCAAATTAGCTGATGCCGTCCAGGTACCATCTTTGTGTTTAACCAGCATACCTGGCCGGACGGCACCGCGATTAACGGTCTGAGTTCCGTAATGTTGATGAACCATAAAAACTCCTGCCCGTAAGCTGGGCTGCTGAACATATAGAGACTTCTGCGCGTATTCAGGCGGTGGATGGCCGCCAGTTGTCATAACTAAGCCGCCTCGTTGAAGCGACTGAGGTATGAAGTGTTGAGTTGATTTCAGCTGGTCACACCGACGTTAACGCGTCCGCTTCACCCCTCGCACTCCCCGGAGCCTGCTGAAATTCAAGCTGCGGATCTAAGCGGTCATCGCAACGGCGAATCAGGTGGTTGCCGTATCGTTGTGTTGTTGCGACATGGTGATAATAGCTATTGCTATTAGTGATATCAATACTTATTGCTATTGATTGATGCATTTTGATATTAACTGTTTGATAGCAAAAGGAATTAATTTTGTGACTTGCATCGCATAGCGATAACTGAAGCGGGGGTTATGGTGGTTTTTTGAACGGTGTGTGATGAGGGGAGGCAAAAGAAAACCCGGCACGACGGCCGGGGAAATCATTTCGCATCTACAATAAATAACCTGTTTATCTGGCCTTTTTTAACAGTAGCCTTTGCGGTTATAGTGAATACTGCAGATGGATCACCTTTGGTTGATATATATGCACTAAGAGCTCTAATATACGGGTTATTCTTCTTTCCTGCAGCTGGATCGCTAATTTCAGCAGTGATTCTCTTTTTTGAGTCATCACCATCTAAAATTATTTTAGCTGTCATATTTTGTGCATCAAATTCTGTAAGAAAAGCACGATACTCACGAAGACCGAGAACTTCATCATCATCAAGCCTATCAATTTCAGCTTTATCTCTCTCATTAACTTTTAGAAGGCAGCCGTCAACATTTGTTGCAACACTTATCTGATCGCAAGTATTACCAATAGGTGATACTGCCTGCCTTACAGAGGGGCGAAGCTCTACAGCCATTCGGTCAATCAAAGAGATCAACTTATCAATGGTTCCAGCATCCTTGTTTCCTAGTGCCTCTATGGCCTTTTCAAGTGACTGCTGCAAAGCTTTCATTTCATCTTTCTTGTTAGAATTTCTCGCAAAAATATATTGTAGTATTGCGCCAAGTATAGTTGCGGCGATCCCCGAGAACAACTGGTTCTGAGTGGCGAAGTTAAGAACTGCTTCAAGAGTAAAGCAGTTAGCTTTTGCTTCGCGTGCGTAAACCTTAACTTCCTGATAATTAATGTATTTACTATATTTTTGTGTAACAGAGAAAGAAGCTGCTGTTGAGAGAACTTTAGAAAAACCCTTTAGGGATTCTCCTAGGCAGTTCAAATCTATTTCATGATTTAAAGCATCTTTTCCGTCATACCTAAGAGAGATTTTTATATCCTGTAAAGCGTCACAATCCATAAATCGCTCTCGTCTAATTCTAATTAAATTTACTATCCCCTAAACGACTCATCAGCACAGTACTGATTATCCATGTTTCCTGTACGTCTGGGGCATGCTCCCAATAACCTTACCGAAGATGAACACCCGGTTCATCTCGTCTTTCTCGATCGGGTCCCACGGTGAGTAGCTCTTGTTATCAGAGATAACCAGCAGCTTATCCTTCATCATTTGCAGGCGCTTTACATGGGCGGTGTCGTCGTACAGAAACGCATAGATGCCATCACCGTCGAAAGATTTAACCGTGATATCAACGAACAGCAGATCACCTGGTTCGATCGTTCCTGACATGCTGTCACCACGCACGTTAATGATGCGGATATTTTCCGCCTTCCTGCCATCGAACATGTGACGAGCATCGTCAAACGAGTACTCAACCGAGCGTAGGACTTCTACAAACTCACGGTTGATGACTCCCGGCCCGGCACTCACTTCTATATCAAGAACGTCAATCTTGAAGTATTTGGAATGGTTGACAGTAGGCTTCCCTGATTGTTGACCGTCATTTCTCATCGGGCCTATGCCTGATGAGAGCCACTCTGTTCGAACACCCAATGCATTAGCTATTTCAACAATTTTTGTTGAGCCGCGCGCGTTGCCGCTTGTCAGTCTCCAGATTGTGGGTTGAGCTACGCCAGACGCCTTTGCAAGAGCGCCTTGAGACATCCCAGATTGTTCCATCGCTAGGTTTAAGCGATCAGCAAGAGTTTCTTTTTTCATAAGTTTTAATTTATACGCTTGCGTATTGATGGTCAAAACACGTTTTGCTATTGCCATGGTTAATACGCATTGCTATTATTCATTCATTGTAATACCAATAGGAATTGATAATGACAAATCAAACCATTCAACTCGCAATCAGTATTACAGGTAGTCAAAAACGACTGGCAGATCTATGCGGTGTAGCCCAGCCCACTGTTTGGCGTTGGCTACACGGTGGCGGAATTGATGCCCGCTATGTAATGAAAATTGTCTCAGCCACTGGTGGAAAGATTAAGCCAGCAGATATTCGTCCCGACCTCGCACCATTGTTTAACGCGAGTAATTCTGCCGCCTAATCTGCGGCGTTAACTGATAAGGCGATGATTATGCAACCACTTACATACCAACAGACTAGCGGATTTAGCCCGACTGCGGTGATAAATCGTTCTCAAATAAAACAGGTGCCAGGCCACGAAAAAATTCGTGATGCCGTCCGCGCCTGGTCTGCTGAAGATAATCAGGATGTAGTTGCCGCACTCATTGTGAATGAGTATCGAGCACAGGGCGGCGGCACCATCGATTTTCCTGATGATGTCAGTCGTGCACGCCAGAAGCTGTTCCGCTTCCTCGATAACAAATTCGATTCTGAAAAATACCGAAATAACGTGCGTGAACTGACCCCGGCAATTCTGGCGGTACTACCGCTGGAATATCGCGGCCACCTGGTTGAGCAGGATAGCTTCATGGCTCGGCTGGCTGAAATGGAAAAGGAACTCAGTGAGGCAAAGCAGGCGGTCATTCTCAACGCACCACGCCACCAGAAACTGAAGGAGATGAGTGAAGGCATTGTGTCGATGTTTCGAGTGGACCCGGATCTGGCTGGTCCATTGATGGCGATGGTCACCACCATGCTGGGGGCAATATGACAGGTTCAAAAATGGCGAAAGTCGGTCTGCGGGAACAGAACCGACTTTCAGGTGCAAATCGTAACACACTCATTGCGGGAGGAATTATGGCAAACACTGCTGAGATATTCAATTTTCCAGTGCCGGATGCGGCACAAAAGGAGCCGCGCGTGGCAGATCTCGATGATGGTTATACGCGCATTGCAAATGAGTTGCTGGAAGCTGTAATGCTGGCCGGATTAACACAGCACCAGCTTCTGGTCTTCCTGGCTGTCATGCGCAAAACATATGGCTTTAATAAAAAACTGGATTGGGTGAGCAACGAGCAACTTTCCGAGTTGACCGGGATATTGCCGCACAAGTGTTCTGCTGCAAAAAGTGTTCTGGTAAAGCGTGGGATTTTTATTCAGAGCGGGCGGAATATCGGCATTAATAATGTGGTCAGTGAATGGTCAACATTACCCGAATCAGGTAAGAAAAATAAAGTTTACCTGAAAGAGGTAAATTTACCTGAATCAGGTAAAAAAAGTTTACCCAAATCAGGTAAAGACGTTTACCCGAATCAGGTAAACACAAAAGACAAACTAACAAAAGACAATATAAAACCTTTTTCGTCCGAGAATTCTGGCGAATCCTCTGACCAGCCAGAAAACGACCTTCCTGTGGAGAAACCAGATGCTGCAATTCAGAGCGGCAGCAGGTGGGGGACAGCAGAAGACCTGACCGCCGCAGAGTGGATGTTTGACATGGTGAAGACCATCGCGCCATCAGCCAGAAAACCGAATTTTGCAGGGTGGGCTAACGATATCCGCCTGATGCGTGAACGTGACGGACGTAACCACCGCGACATGTGCGTGCTGTTCCGCTGGGCATGCCAGGACAACTTCTGGTCCGGTAACGTGCTAAGTCCGGCCAAACTCCGCGACAAGTGGACCCAACTCGAAATCAACCGTAACAAGCAACAGGCAGGCGTGACAGCTAGCAAACCAAAACTCGACCTGACAAACACAGACTGGATTTACGGGGTGGATTTATGAAAAACATCGCCGCACAGATGATTAACTTTGACCGTGAGCAGATGCGTCGGATCGCCAACAACATGCCGGAACAGTACGACGAAAAGCCTCAGGTACAGCAGGTAGCGCAGATCATCAATGGTGTGTTCAGCCAGTTACTGGCAACTTTCCCGGCGAGCCTGGCTAACCGGGACCAGAACGAACTGAACGAAATCCGCCGCCAGTGGGTTCTGGCTTTCCGGGAAAACGGGATCACCACAATGGAACAGGTTAACGCAGGAATGCGCGTAGCCCGTCGGCAGAATCGACCATTCCTGCCATCACCCGGGCAGTTTGTTGCATGGTGCCGTGAAGAAGCATCCGTTATTGCCGGACTGCCAAACGCCAGCGAGCTGGTTGATATGGTTTACGAGTATTGCCGGAAGCGTGGCCTGTATCCGGATGCAGAGTCTTATCCGTGGAAATCAAACGCGCACTACTGGCTGGTTACTAGCCTGTACCAGAATATGCGGGCCAATGCGCTTACTGATACGGAATTACGGCGCAAGGCTGCCGATGAACTGACTTGTATGACCGCGCGAATTAACCGTGGTGAGGCGATCCCTGAACCAGTAAAACAACTTCCTGTTATGGGCGGTAGACCTCTAAATCGTGCACAGGCTCTGGCGAAGATCGCAGAAATTAAAGCTAAGTTCGGACTGAAAGGAGCAAGTGTATGACGGGCAAAGAGGCAATTATTCATTACCTGGGGACGCATAAGAGCTTCTGTGCACAGGACGTTGCCGCGGTAACAGGCGCAACCGTAACCAGCATAAATCAGGCTGCGGCTAAAATGGCGCGGGCAGGAATCCTGGTCGTTGATGGTAAGGTCTGGCGAACGGTGTATTACCGGTTCGCTACCAGAGAAGAACGGGAAGGAAAGGTGAGCACGAATCTGATTTTTAAGGAGTGTCGCCAGAGTGCCGCGATGAAACGCTTATTGAGGGTATATAAAAGAACATCAATGGGTACACAATGATGAAACAGGTGAGTTGATTTCAAACTGTAGTACAATTCTCTCCAGTTTGAACAGGAAAGAATATGCTATGAACCCTTATATTTATCTTGGTGGTGCAATACTTGCAGAGGTCATTGGTACAACCTTAATGAAGTTTTCAGAAGGTTTTACACGGTTATGGCCATCTGTTGGTACAATTATTTGTTATTGTGCATCATTCTGGTTATTAGCTCAGACGCTGGCTTATATTCCTACAGGGATTGCTTATGCTATCTGGTCAGGAGTCGGTATTGTCCTGATTAGCTTACTGTCATGGGGATTTTTCGGCCAACGGCTGGACCTGCCAGCCATTATAGGCATGATGTTGATTTGTGCCGGTGTGTTGGTTATTAATTTATTGTCACGAAGCACACCACATTAAAAATAATTTGTTTCTAAACGACTAAAATATGGAGGCTCTTATATTTATATGAGCCTCGTTTTATGCTTTTTGTTAATGTCTTTATTTTTTATGTATTCATTTGTGCTTTCAAGATTATGGCGTAAGAAAATTGCAATACGATTATTGTTGTATATTCAAGATAATGTGATCTTAATTGTCTTTTTAAATAAAAATTAAACAAAAATTATATCTCACCACTAAGGTTTATAAAAGCATACGTTAGCAGGTGTCACCATGAAAAAAGCCATAGCATATATGCGATTTTCATCACCAGGTCAGATGTCTGGCGACTCATTAAACCGACAGAGAAGACTTATTGCTGAATGGTTAAAGGTAAATAGTGATTATTATCTTGATACCATAACATATGAAGATTTAGGATTAAGTGCATTCAAAGGAAAGCATGCACAATCAGGAGCTTTTTCGGAATTTTTAGATGCTATAGAGCATGGTTATATATTGCCAGGAACTACATTGTTAGTTGAAAGTCTGGACAGACTTTCAAGAGAAAAAGTCGGTGAAGCGATTGAGCGTCTGAAATTGATTTTGAATCACGGTATTGATGTTATAACTCTTTGCGATAATACAGTCTATAATATTGACTCTTTGAATGATCCATATTCATTAATAAAAGCCATACTTATAGCACAAAGGGCAAATGAAGAAAGCGAGATAAAGTCAAGTCGGGTTAAATTATCATGGAAGAAAAAACGGCAGGATGCACTGGAGTCAGGCACGATTATGACGGCGTCTTGTCCGAGATGGCTCTCCTTAGATGACAAAAGAACGGCTTTTGTTCCAGACCCCGACAGGGTGAAAACTATTGAGCTAATTTTTAAACTCAGGATGGAAAGGCGCTCATTGAATGCAATAGCCAAGTATTTAAATGATCATGCTGTAAAGAATTTCTCAGGAAAAGAAAGTGCATGGGGACCTTCTGTAATTGAAAAATTATTAGCGAATAAAGCTCTGATAGGTATATGCGTACCTTCATATCGTGCAAGAGGTAAAGGAATAAGTGAAATCGCTGGCTATTATCCCAGAGTCATATCAGATGATTTGTTTTACGCTGTGCAGGAAATTCGGTTGGCACCTTTTGGTATTAGCAATAGTAGCAAAAATCCTATGTTGATAAATCTACTTCGAACAGTTATGAAGTGCGAGGCTTGTGGTAATACCATGATTGTTCATGCGGTATCTGGAAGTTTGCATGGCTATTATGTTTGTCCGATGAGAAGACTGCATCGATGTGACAGGCCATCAATAAAGAGAGATTTGGTTGATTATAATATCATTAATGAGTTGCTTTTTAATTGTAGTAAAATCCAACCAGTTGAAAACAAGAAAGATGCTAATGAAACTTTAGAGTTGAAAATTATTGAGCTCCAGATGAAAATTAATAATTTAATTGCTGCATTATCTGTTGCGCCTGAAGTTACCGCTATAGCAGAAAAAATCAGAGTATTAGATAAGGAATTACGAAGGGCTTCTGTATCATTAAAAACTTTGAAGAGTAAAGCGGTGAGCTCACTTGGTGATTTTCATGCTATTGACTTAACCAGTAAAAATGGGCGAGAGCTATGTCGTACACTTGCCTATAAAACATTCGAAAAAATCATAATCAATACAGATAATAAAACCTGTGATATCTATTTTATGAATGGCATTGTTTTTAAACACTATCCTTTAATGAAAACAATATCCGCCCAGCAGGCGATAAGTACTCTCAAATATATGGTTGATGGTGAGGTTTATTTTTGAGTAATAATCACTTTTTCAACCGTGCTATAGTAAGAAAGTTAGGTAAGTACAATAAAATTATCTATCCTGAACGAAGCGTCCTGAGCTATGGTTTTACTATAGGGACTGCCAATGGATGCTGGCGTTCTCGTTCTAGCAGTTCAACAATCCCCAATCACAAAACAATTCACTGATAACGAACTTTGCACACTCGCCTGGTTATGGCGAGCAGGGAATGTGATGTTAATTGCCTACCAGAACGTTACTCATCTTCTTCAGGATGCGGAGCATGGTGAAGCTGGTCACTTCACTTCCATCGAGCAAGAATATCCCCAGATACTCAACAGAGCGCGAGCAATCCTCGTCCGAGAAACGGCACATGTAAAACTTCAGCCGTGGCAGGATGATAAGTGGAGTCGAGTATTGCCGTATTTGCGTCAAATCTGTTAGGAGTATAGCCGCCAGCCATGAGTGTTGTATTAAAACAAGGATGTCTATATATGGGATAGCGAGAGTATGAATATCAGTTATTTTGAGAGTTAACTGATTGTGAAATTAGTTTTTTTCACAAACGAGTGGGGTTACTATGATGAGTGTTCTAATGCATAGGGAATACCTAATTTTTTCAATGAATTCAAATTGATAGGATCAAAAATGGCACAACAGAGAACTACCTCCCTCAGATCCATACCTTTAGACTTAGATGTTAAGCAAGAGGCTGTCATTAACGGTATAGAAATGGGGGTACTCGATAACGGAATTCCGTACCTTACTCAGAATGGGTTGGCAAATGTTTGTGGTGTTCAGCGTTTGCGAATCAAGGAAATTACCGATGAGTGGGCTCAATCTGTTGAGAACGGTATTTTCAAAAAAGGAAGAATGACTTTTATTGGTACATATCTTCTTAATGAAGGTTTTACAGATGAAAAACTTTATATACCAATAATTCGAAATGGTGTTGAGTACCATGCTTATCCAGATGTTGTATGCATGGCTATACTTGAATACTATGCCTTTGAAGCAAAACAAGCAGAAAGTGAGACTGCAATTAGATCTTACAGAGAGCTTGCTAAAAAAGGCCTCAAGACATTTATATACGAGGCGCTAAAATATCAACCGGAGGACCCGTGGAGGCATTACCATGACAGAGTATCTTTATTAAAAGATAAGGGAACCATACCTGATGGGTATTTCATTATATTTAATGAAATTGCAGGTATGATGGTAGATCTCATCAATGCTGGATTAGCGATTAATCAGCATACCGTACCTGATGGCAGTGTTGGTTCTTGCTGGGCGCGTCACTGGAAAGCAAAGGGGTTAGCAACAGAATTTGGAGAAAGAGTAGACTGTGAGCATTATTACCCTGAAGATTTTCTTCAGGCAAGTTCCAATCCTCAGATCATTAATGCCTATCCTGATTCTGCATTGTCAGAGTTTCGTAGATGGTTTAAGCATGAATATTTAACCACAAAGTTCCCACCGTATATTCTTAAAAAATCAAACGTGCTTCCTGGTGGTACAGAAGATGCTAATCGTCTGATAGAAGCTTTCAAAAAATCAGAGCTAGAAAATAAACCATAATTGTTTTTTGGCTTTTGATTTTACATAATCATTTTGCCATAATCATGTCATCGGAGCCTGAACAACTCCGGTGACTTCTGCGCTAAACGGGGACGTTTATGCGCACATACAATCCAAACTCTCTTCTCCCTTCACAGATGCAGAGATGCACCTGCGATTTTTTGCATCCAGCGTTTGACCTCTGCGGAGGTGAAGCGTGAATCTCCCACAAGATGGCATCAAATTACATCGCGGTAACTTCACCGCTATCGGTCGGCAGATCCAGCCTTATCTGGAGGAGGGCAAATGCTTTCGCATGGTGCTTAAACCGTGGCGTGAGAAACGCAGTCTTTCCCAGAATGCACTCAGCCACATGTGGTACAGCGAAATCAGTGAATACCTCATCAACAGGGGTAAAACGTTCGCCACTCCAGCTTGGGTAAAAGATGCTCTCAAACACACATATCTCGGTTATGAAACCAAAGACCTGGTTGATGTCGTAACCGGTGATATCACCACTATCCAGTCGTTACGCCATACCTCCGATCTTGATACCGGAGAGATGTATGTCTTCCTGTGTAAGGTTGAAGCCTGGGCGGTGAATATTGGCTGCCACCTGACTATTCCGCAGAGCTGCGAGTTCCAGCTGCTCCGTGACAAGCAGGAGGCGTAATGGCTACACCGCTTATTCGTGTCATGAACGGACACATCTACAGAGTATCAAATCGTCGTAAGCGTAAGCCTGAGCCGAAGCCATCCGAAATACCAACACTGCTCGGATATACCGCTAGCCTGGTTGATAAAAAATGGTTGCGACTGGCAGCAAGGAGGAATCATGGCTGATTTGAGAAAAGCAGCGC
>NZ_JBJQLG010000031.1:0-16412 GCF_046486495.1 Escherichia sp. WS3227_2 | reverse complement strand
GGCATCAGTACCGTGCGCGGCGCTGAATGCTTTCGCTGCATCATTCCACAGCAGAGAGTCATCACCGAGACTGTCAACAGCGTCAGTCAGGTTGGTGATGTTGGTGGTGTTCGTGGCGATATTGGTGGTGTTGGCTGCCACGGCATCGTTAGTGGTTTTGAGCTGAGAGCCGTTAACCGCGTCAGTGCTGCCAGCCGTCAGGTCACCGTCTTTGACGTTAGTGATTTTGCTGGTGGCATCAGTACCGTGCGCGGCACTGAATGCCCCCGCAGTAGCGTTCCACAGCAGAGAGTCATCACCGAGACTGTCAACAGCGTCAGTCAGGTTGGTGATGTTGGTGGTGTTCGTGGCGATATTGGTGGTGTTGGCTGCCACGGCATCGTTAGTGTTTTTGAGCTGAGAGCCGTTTACCGCGTCAGTGCTGCCAGCCGTCAGGTCACCGTCTTTGACGTTGGTGATTTTGCTGGTGGCATCGGTACCGTGAGCGGCGCTGAATGCGGTGCCATTCCACAGCAGGGCATCGTCTTTAAGGTCGCCAACGGAATCAGTCAGGTTGGTGATATTGGTGGTGTTGGTCGCTACGTTATCGTTGGTGGTTTTCAGCTGAGAGCCGTTAATGGCGTCTTTACTGGTAGCCGAAATATCGCCATCTTTTACATTGATGATTTTGTTTTCTGCTACGGTACTGGCAATCGTTCCATCAGCATTTTTAACAATATAACTGGCGCTGAAAGCCCCTTTAGCTGAGTCCCAGTGCAGAGTTTCATTGTCAAGGTACTGGAGTGCTTCACCAACGTTATTGAAATCCCTTTTCTTCAGTTTATAAGACATCCCCTTTATTGTTCCGTTACTGGCTACATCTGCTCCGCCTCCCAGCCTGTCTGCTACCGACCGACTAATGGCGTAAAGTTGTGAACCGTTAATGGCTTCTTTACTGTCTGTTGAGATTTCACCTGCCGCCATATTGACGATGCGACGCTGTGCTGACCCTGAGCCGACCGACACAACGTTGTCTTCATCTGCAGTAGAGCTTGCACCAATCGCGACGGAATTATTCCCTCCTGCAGAAGATGAACTTCCCAATGCAAGACTGTTTGATCCAACCGCAGAACTTCCTGTACCGATCGCAATAGCATTTGCGGTTGATGCGCTGCTGTTCTGGCCTAATGCAATGGTGTTTGTGTTTGATGCTTGCGCATTTTGCCCCAAGGCAAGAGCACTTGCGCCAGCAGCCGCTGCTGTATATCCCAGGGCAACAGAACCTTCACCTGTTGAATCACTGTTTGCACCTAATGCAAGACTGTTTTTGCCTCGAGCTTTCGCTTTAGTACCTACAGCCGTCGCATTTTCAGCGGCTTCGCTTTCAGCACCAATCGTAATGGCGTTCGCTGCACTGGCAAGTGATTGTCTACCTAATGCGAGGCTGTCTACGCCAGCAGCAGCACTGTTGCGGCCTACTGCAATCGCGTTAGCCGCAGATGCGGCGCTACTTGCACCCAGCGCCATTGAATATTCTTTTGACGCATTGGCATTATCACCGAGGGCGATGCTCATAATTTCGTAAGCTTTAGCCGTATTTCCTAACGCAATAGTTTTTTCACCATCGGCAAGGGAGGAGTCCCCAACAGCAAGAGATGTAAAACCGTTCGTCTTTGCGTAACGACCAAGAGCCATCGAACGATCGCCAGTTGCTGTTGAAGATGCACCCAGCGCGACACTTCTGTCACCTAATGCTTTTGCACTAACCCCAAACGCCATGGATGCTCCACCACTTGCGAGGGTTTTTGACCCGATGGCAGAGCTGTACTCACCTTCGGCTATCGCGTCATAACCTAAAGCTGTACTCGCGCCACTTGTGTTTATAAAGGTATTTGCTTTTGAACCTTTACCGATAGCAACCCAGCCGTCACCTGCTGAGCCATCGCCATAATCAGTTGGCTGCCCAGTGTAATTATCTGCACTTGCCCCAAACGACGACAACAGCCCACCCGCAACCAGCGCAGAAATTAACAGCTTACTGCGTCCGCTCTTTTTGCCACGGCTCTTCGCCGTTTCGCTGGCAACGCTGTAACTGCCCGTCGCTGGATTCCAGATAACTTTAAAAATTTTGTTCATTATTGATGCTCTCTATTCCTTGATATAAGCGCAGAAGCTGCATTTATTTTTTGTTTTTTCGCTGCCGAGTTTCAGCAGATTGAACAGTGTCGAACTGGAGATTTGCCATATTGATGGACAACTTCAGATACTTCAGGTTATTAGGCGAAACGCCTTTTAATGTCAGATTAATGTCTTGCCATTGACCAGGCATTAATTGCAGAGTGGAATTCATGGTGGTGTTGAAAAGTAATTGTTGCCACTTCGCCAGAGCTTTGGCATCGGTGGGTCTTTCATTGCCCCATGTCGCATGAAAGCCAATATTTGATACGGGAACGCTTAATAGATTGACTAGTGAAATACGAATAACGCTGCCGTTTTCAACCGCATCAATAGCCAGCACCCGACCTGCCAAACCGACAGAACCGTTATTTAGAATGAAGTATTGTGTTTGTGCCGGGTTAAATTCTGTAAAGACAAATTCGTCCTGTTTGTCTTTAACCGCTTTCACCACGCCAGCGAGCGTCTTGGTACTATTTATGATAGTAGTTTGTTGTTTTTCAAAATGTTCTATCTTTCGCTTATCGAGTTCCTGTTGTTTCTCAAGCGCCTCAATTTTGCTTTTTTGCAACTCTTGCTGTGTAACGAGGTCGTCGACCTTACTCGCTTTTTCAATATAGTCACACCCTGCCAATAAGCAGAGAGGCACTATTATTAACACGCTTAACAGTGTTTTCTTTAGGTTCATAGGATGAATTCCTTTTCATAATCCCGATACAGTTGATAATTACGGCACAATCATTTTTTTTATGAATGATTAGAGTGGAGCATATCCGACAAATAAATTTGTTAGAGAATTTTTGTATTAATTGGTTGTGCGAATATGTTATTAAGTGTCAAACAATTTCGGTTTGTAGCCAATAATATTAATCGCGCGGATTTTAATGATCGGTGTCAATCAATGTCAAATGTTTCACCGGATAAAGGCCCAGGGCAGGGAAAGGTAAATATTCAGTTGAGTGATGTTTTATTGCGAAGTTTGCGATGCTGATAGAAAAATTTAAATAATTAATTATGTTTCAAGCATTGATATGCGGCAATTCATTGTTAATATTGATACATCATTCTTTAATTTGTACCGGATTTTCAGAATTTAGCCTGCTCCGAGCGCTCAGAAGTGTAGGTGGAGTTGAATATATAATGTTAAGAACGTTATAAATATTCGATCGCTAAAACAGGCCCCTGCATGTGCCAGCAGGAGCGAGTAAATCGTGAGTGGCTGTAATTACAGCGACGAGAAAGGAACTTAAAACGCAGTCTTAGAGAACCCTGTCATCTCTTGTAGGCCCATTTCGCGGCCCAGCGCGGTCATTGGGTGCACAACGACCAGTCCGCGAACGCTCTTCTTCAGTTTGCCCATATCAGCTTGCTCTTTTTTAGTAATCGCGCGCTGGAACGGCATCTTCATCAGCTTCTGTGCTTCCTTACTGAGTTTCTGGCTGTGAACTTCGCGCAGGCGAGCAATTTCTGCTTCCAGAGTGGCTTTCTCTTTTTCCAGTTCAGCATATTTGTCTGCGGCTTCAACCAGCGACAGATCGGCCTGCTGGTGGCGGATGGCGTCCAGACGATCGCTGAGACGTTTGATTTCGTTTTTTTCGACTTCTTTCATGTGATGGCTTCTGATAAAGATAAATTTATAGCCCCTAGTATGCGCGACCAGGTGCTTTGTTCACAACTGATGACATTGCAATAGTTCTATAACGTAAACATTAACATGCTTAAAAACTACGCAATTTATTGATTAATTAAGAAATTTAAAGAAAAAAGATAGTTAATAGAAACGGATGATTATTGAGGATTGAGCACGTTTTCCTTAATGTCATTTATACCGGGATCTAAACTAAAATTGGCGGCCGCGCATTCCCGGCGCGGGGTAATACGGAGATATCATCATGGGCAAATTAGGTGAAAACGTTCCGCTTCTTATCGATAAAGCCGTAGATTTCATGGCATCGAGCCAGGCGTTCCGGGAGTATCTGAAAAAACTACCTCCCCGTAACGCGATTCCGTCCGGAATACCTGATGAAAGCGTGCCGTTATATCTACAACGTCTGGAGTATTATCGTCGGCTTTATCGGCCGAAGCAGGTAGAGGGGCAGTAAGCAGACGTTGCTTACTTTTGGAAGGCTTTTTTTAAGCTGATTTTGGAAATCAGCTCTGTCAGTGAAAGGACCATTGTTGATCGCACAGCCTGTTGGTAACGCTGAATTTGCATTGCATACAAACTGGAGTCTGCAGGTTCAAACTGTGGCGGCGGTGGTAACGCCGCCACGCAATGCAGTTCACCAAAGGGTCCAAGGATTTCGTCGTCGGTAAACGCGTACTCGTTGCCGTCGTGATTTAGCTCTTCACGCAATGCCATCAGCAGTTCCGCATCTTCGTATTCCTGGCGGTTAATGACGCCCAACCCGTAAATGAGTTTTAAACGCACAGAAAGATCGCCCAGCGGACCGTCGCCGTCGAGTAACGGTTCTACAGCATACTTCACCGCGTAATCGTCTTTGCGGAATACCTGAAGCACCAGAAGATTTACCGCCTCGGTCAAAAGCTCGACGGCGGTGATCAGAAAGCTTCGCACGGTTTTGCCAGCATTCAGACGCTCAAGCACACGGTTTTCAAAGGCCTGGGTTTGTTCCATTGTTGCCTGCATATCTGACAATCTGTTATTCGGGCGCAGGGTATCCTGCGCCTGGTCCACCATTATTGCATTGCTTTATAAGCGGTTACCGCCTCGGATACAACCTCGCTGTTGGCATCAAGACCGGAAATCTGTGCCAGCGCCGCCTGCGGACCTTTGTCAGCGATCAGTGCTGCCAGTTCCTGAGCCTGCGGATCATCTTCACTGCGGAAGTGCATTGCAGCGGCAATACCTTCAATCAGGTTTTTATGTGGCAGACCATATTCCAGCGTTCCGAGCAGTGGCTTGATCAGACGGTCGCCAGCACTCAGTTTACGCAGCGGCTGACGGCCTACGCGCTCTACATCATCTTTCAGATACGGGTTCTCGAAACGACCGAGGATTTTCCGGATGTACGCCGCATGTTTGTCTGCGTCAAAGCCGTAGCGCTTGATCAATACTGCACCACTTTCTTCCATCGCACCTTTTACCACCGCGCGGATTTTCTCGTCGAGAATAGCGTCACGAATGGTCTGATGACCGGCCAGTTTTCCGAGGTACGCGGTTATAGCATGACCTGTATTCAGGGTGAAGAGTTTACGTTCGACAAATGCCATCAGGTTGTCGGTTAACTCCATTCCTGGGATGTTCGGCAGCGCGCCTTTGAACTGGGTTTTATCAACAATCCATTCGCTGAATGTTTCTACCGTCACTTCCAGCGGATCGTTGGTTGCAGAAGCCGAAGGCGGCACGATGCGGTCAACGGCGGAATCGACAAAGCCAACGTGTTCTTCTACCCACGCTTTGGCATCTTCCGGCAGGGCGTTCATCACATGGCCTTTCAGCTGCGTGGTGCCGCGTACCATGTTTTCACAGGCGATAATGTTCAGCGGGGATTCATTACCTTGTTCTTTACGTTTCACCAGCCCTTTGGCGATTGCCGGAGCAATACGTTCCAGCACAACCGGACCAACGGCGGTAGTGACTAAATCAACCTGAGCAATCAGATCAACGACATCATCACCAATGCTGCTGACGGCATTGACGCCGGAAACGGTATCTACCTGCTCGGTTTCACCGACCACATGAACCTGATAGCTATGACGGGCATTCAGGGCATCAAGTACCACCTGATTGACATCGGCAAACGTCAGTTGGATACCCGCGTCTGCCAGCAGTTTACCGATAAAGCCACGACCGATATTACCTGCGCCAAAATGTAATGCTTTCATAGTATTAACCTTCATCAATGTTTTTACCCGAGAGGGCTGGGGTGAGGCTTTTCCCTCACCCAAACCCTCTCCGTGAGGAGAGGGTAGGATTGGATTACTTACGACCTGCCAGCAGTTCCAGCACTTCATCCACGCTGGTGGTGTGTGCCAGACGCTCGATGACGGATTCATCATCCAGTGCATTGGTCAGGCTGGTGATAACCTGAATGTGCTCGTTGTTACGGGCAGCAATACCAATCACCAGACGGGCAATGTCATCTTCTTCTTCACCGAAGCGCACGCCTTCCGGGTACTGGCAGAACACCACGCCCGTTTTCAGTACGCGATCTTTCGCTTCAACCGTACCGTGTGGCACCGCGATAGACTCACCCAGATAAGTCGGGGTCAGTTTTTCACGATCCAGCATCGCCTGAACGTATTCCGGCTCAACGTAACCGCCTTTCACCAGTTGCTCGCCAGCAAAACGAATCGCTTCTTCTTTGGTGGCCGCTTTGCGACCGAGGAAGATGTTCTCCGCGCCTAGCTTGAACAGGTTAGCATTGGAATCGTCAAAGCTGTCTTTCAGACTGTCTTTCACTTTCACTTCGTTTTCAGTATGGCGCTGGGCAGCAACCAGACGTTCGGTCAGGCTGGTGTACAAGCCGCTGTCGAGGAAGTTGGTCAGCGAAATATGCTGTGCCTGCGGAACCTGGCGCATAGCGCGTTCGGTCAGGTCACGGTGAGTGATGACCAGGTCCACATCTGGCGGCAGGTTGTTGATCGCGCTGTTAGTAACAGAAATCTGCGACAGACCTGCATCCTGAATTTTCTTACGCAGCACGCCTGCGCCCATTGCACTGGAACCCATACCGGCATCACAGGCAACGATGATTTTACGTACGTGGCTCAGGTCGTTAGTCACATCGCCCGCAGACAGCGGAGACGCACCTTTAGACTCAGCTTTCATGTCCTGCATACGACGAGTTGCTGCTTCAATATCATCTTCTTCTTTCACTTTGCTGGTTTTCAGCAAAATAGCAGAGACAACGAAGGAGACAGCCATCGCCGCACACACACCCGCGATGTTAGCGAAATAAGCACCTTTTGGTGTCATCGCCAGTACAGCAAGGATAGAACCCGGAGATGCCGGAGAAACCAGACCACCGCCCAGGATAGTCAGCGTGAACACGCCAGTCATACCACCGAGGATAACGGCCAGAATCAGACGCGGATTCATCAGCACATACGGGAAGTAGATTTCGTGGATACCGCCCAGGAAGTGGATGATTGCCGCACCGCCCGCAGACTGTTTAGCGCTACCACGACCAAAGAACATGTACGCCAGCAGCACGCCCATACCCGGACCTGGGTTAGCTTCAATCAGGAAGAAGATGGATTTACCCAGTTCATGGGACTGCTGAATACCCAGCGGCGAGAAGATACCGTGGTTAATGGCGTTGTTGAGGAACAGGATTTTCGCCGGTTCAACAAAGATAGACGCCAGCGGCAGCATGTCATGGACAACCATGAAGTTAACGCCCGCAGCCAGCATTTTGGACAGGGCTTCAACAATCGGGCCAATGCCGAGGAATGCCAGAATAGCGAGGATCATCCCGATGATGCCTGCGGAGAAGTTATTCACCAGCATCTCAAAACCGGATTTGATCTTACCGTCTACCCAGCGGTCGAAGTGCTTAATGCACCAGCCGCCCAGCGGACCTGCAATCATAGAACCAAGGAACATTGGCATATCTGCGCCGACGATAACGCCCATGGTGGTGATGGCACCGACTACACCGCCACGTTCGCCGCCTACCAGCTTACCACCGGTATAACCGATCAGCAGCGGCAGGAGATAAGTGATCATTGGCCCGACCAGCTTCGCCAGCGTTTCGTTCGGTAACCACCCTGTTGGAATAAATAACGCGGTGATGATACCCCACGCGATAAACGCGCCGATATTTGGCATCACCATGTTGCTGAGGAAACGACCAAAGCTTTGCACTTTGATCTTAATATCGGATGACATAAAAACACCCCTTCTTATGTTTGCTGTCGCGCAGGCTGGAAGCCCGAGGTTTTTTGTTAATGTGGCGGCAGAGGTAGCCGGACCTTGTAGATACTGCGAAATCTGGCACTGAATCGGTTAACTGTCCAGTCGACGGCCTTTTGTGTGATATCAGTCACATAAATATAGGGGGTAGAGAGGTAATTGACGTGATGCTCATCACAAAACGACTGTGTAAAAAAGCAACAAGGCGGCGATTTTCGCTAAAAATGGCATTTAAATGTGAGTAATGTCACATTTTTGTTTTGTTAGTTTGTTGAATCTTTGTGATCTGAATCACAAGATATTTTCTTACGGCGTTCACCTGATGTGATCTGCAGCATGTTATGCCTTCGTCATAAAATCGTTATGTAACTAAGCAACTCATCACCTCTAAAAATTATTCTTTGGTGTTATGGCGAGAATCGCGAACCCGAATTATTGTCAAAATATCAGCCTGACTCCCTTCTGGCTGCCAGCCAAAAAACAACACCGATAAACGTGAATCCGAGGCAGATATGTTTCTAAACTATTTCGCGTTGGGAGTGCTGATCTTCGTCTTTCTGGTGATTTTTTATGGAATCATCGCGATACATGACATCCCTTATCTGATTGCCAAAAAGCGCAACCATCCCCATGCCGACGCTATTCATACGGCGGGCTGGGTGAGCCTGTTTACTCTGCATGTTATCTGGCCGTTTCTGTGGATCTGGGCGACGCTCTATCAACCGGAGCGTGGCTGGGGTATGCAGTCACATGTTGCGTCGCAGGAGAAAGCGGCTGACCCGGAAATCGCCGCACTTTCTGACCGAATTTCCCGGCTGGAGCATCAACTCGCCGCCGAGAAAAAGACTGACTATTCCACGTTCCCGGAGATCTAAATATGGATCTATTGATTGTTTTAACTTACGTGGCGCTGGCGTGGGCGGTCTTTAAAATCTTCCGCATTCCGGTAAATCAGTGGACGCTGGCGACGGCGGCGCTGGGAGGCGTGTTTCTGGTGAGTGGTTTGATTTTGTTGATGAACTACAACCACCCTTACACTTTTACCGCGCAAAAGGCAGTGATTGCGATCCCCATCACGCCACAGGTGACGGGAATTGTTACTGAAGTCACTGACAAGAATAATCAGCTTATTCAAAAGGGCGAGGTGCTTTTTAAGCTCGACCCGGTTCGTTACCAGGCGCGAGTTGACAGACTTCAGGCTGACCTGATGACGGCGACGCATAATATAAAGACGCTGCGCGCGCAGCTCACTGAAGCGCAGGCCAACACCACCCAGGTTTCAGCGGAGCGCGACCGTCTGTTTAATAATTATCAACGTTATCTGAAAGGCAGCCAGGCGGCGGTGAATCCGTTCTCGGAACGTGACATCGACGATGCGCGGCAAAATTTCCTCGCGCAGGATGCGCTGGTGAAAGGCTCGGTGGCGGAGCAGGCGCAGATCCAGAGCCAGCTCGATAGTATGGTTAACGGCGAGCAATCGCAGATTGTGAGCTTAAGAGCGCAACTTACTGAAGCAAAATATAACCTTGAGCAGACTGTCATTCGCGCGCCGAGCAATGGCTACGTTACTCAGGTACTGATCCGCCCAGGTACATACGCAGCTGCCTTGCCGTTGCGTCCGGTGATGGTTTTCATCCCCGAGCAAAAACGGCAAATTGTCGCCCAATTTCGGCAAAACTCGCTGTTACGTCTGAAACCCGGCGATGATGCGGAAGTGGTGTTTAACGCGCTACCTGGGCAGGTGTTCCACGGCAAACTGACCAGTATTTTACCTGTCGTGCCAGGCGGTTCTTATCAGGCGCAGGGGGTATTGCAATCATTAACGGTCGTGCCCGGCACGGACGGTGTGCTGGGAACCATTGAACTGGACCCTAACGCTGATATCGATGCCTTACCCGACGGCATCTACGCCCAGGTGGCAGTTTACTCCGACCATTTCAGCCATGTTTCGGTGATGCGGAAGGTGCTGCTGAGAATGACCAGTTGGATGCATTATCTTTATTTGGATCATTGAGTAGGGAAGGGGGAGATTATGGAACTTTGCTCCCTGTAAGGACTAATTATTTTTGCATATTACTTCATTGGCTGCGATGATTTTTCGTTAATATCCATTATGTTAAGAAGTTCGGGATGAGTGTGAACTCATTGGATTTTTTATCCGTCTTGATCTGCCGAAGGATCAGACCATACATTGTCGAGATCGCAATGATGATATGAGTTGTTCCTCTGCCACGGCTCTAATCAAAAAAGAGCAGGAGTGCTTTTCCATCTATTGCGATGATGGCTTTATTATCTGAAGGATGACAGTCACATTTAAAAATATTTAATTTATAGATCACAATGTAGGTTCATGTAATATATGTATACAACTATTTTTCTCTTCACTTTTAATTATCGTATTCATTATAACACTAAGTTAAAAAACTCCTGGAGAGTGAGTCATTAATATATTTTTAAATATAATTAAGTTATTATTCATCGATGCATTTTATAGAATCATCAATGGCTACAATAGTACTATTAACTCTCCAATTTATATTTTTATTATCATTGCAAATATTAACTGAATCTATATCAATGATTTTTTTATTTTTATCTTTTATTTACAGTTTCAATGCAATCAGCGACAAGTTGGTGTGGATTTAGATTCTTCAGATATGGTCTTATGATCTTTCCCTTGCTTAATAAATAGCATGTATAGGATTCGGAAAGTCCAGCATCTATTTTGTACATCATTATTCTAGATAAGGATGTGAGAAATGCCTTGTTATCATTAGCAGCCATATATGCCAGTCCGAGTTCAGCCTCTGCGGCTTTACATGAAAAATAGCTAAGTGAACACGCTTTTCGTCCCTCTTGGGTACTGGCTGATATTAGTGCCCATAATATTGCCTTGTCTGCCAAATCCAACTCTCTCTGAAATTGGTTTACAGTAACTGCATTCGCAGAAATAGAGAAAAAAAGCACAATTGTTAATAACCTTGCCATATTTCTAGTCCGTCACTGTTAATGTGCTATCTGGCTCTGAAAATATTAGCTCATTTAATTTTTGCATGTCATTAGATGAACCAGTTATACAACCCTCGGAACAGAATCGAGGTCCTAAAGATGGACCAAAAGCGTTTAAACAACTATGTGTTAAAAATCCATCACGATTATACGTTTCTGTATTTGCTGACGGTACTAAACGTATACCATTAGGTTTTCTATTAGTTGCTCCAGGACCATTAACATTCCAGCTCCATACCCCTGGAGGTATTGGGCCTCTATTTTGTAAGTGTGTACAACCAGGATTATTTTTACATTGCATATTATTACCATTATTACCAGAGGCGACTGAAATAGTAAGCACACCATAAGAATTATCATCACTTGGCGTATCTGAAACGCATGAAAGCATACCTAAAGTTATGCTGTATAAACAGGTCGCTAATCCCAACGGGTCAATATCAGTTATCGGATTCAACGGATACTGATAAAAATTCCATCCCCCCTTCAGTCCAATCGGATCCTGAGTGATATACCGCCCCTGCAGCTGGTGCGGGTTCTCTTCATTCAGCAGGTTGCCCCACTCATCGTATTCTGCGCACCATTCTGTTGCCCCTTCCGTGCTGATAAGCACCAGCGGCAGGCCGCGATGGTCGCAGTGGTACAGGTGGATTTTTCGCGCCGGCGTGTACACCGGGTCCATCTGGTTTTGCATCTGCGCCACCGTCAGGCCGCACGATGCCAGCCAGCGTCGGCTTTCCTCACTCACCCGGTCAGCCAGGATTTCACTTTCCAGCCGGTCGAGCATCTGCACCGTGCCGGCGGGAATACCTCACTGTGCATAGGCAACTCACGCTATGAACGCTTCAGCTTATCAATAACGGAAGTTATAATTTCATTGTCATCAAACTTGTACAACATAGTATCTAAAACAGGAAGTAGCGTTTTATCACCTAATTCACCCGCAGCTTCAATGATATCATCATAAACAGTATTTTTTTTTAACTCATCGCATAAAACAGATAAAACCCTTTTATCTTTTCTGTAGGAAAGTCCGATTATTGCTTCAATACGGACTTCCTCATTTTTATCCTGAAGCATCTCCACAAAATAATCCCTAATATCACTATTATCATATTTATTGATATTTATTGCAAATGCGGCCCAGTTTCTGACATCTCCATTTGGATCTTTTAACAGATTAATCAATAGTGGAATTGTTTCTTTATCATTGATAACAGAAATAGCAAATGCCGTAGCACGTCTGACATTAGCCGATTTATCAAAAGCAGTAATTTGAGATTGTTCTACTATTTTAGGTGAATAAATTGGGTTTTTCTTGCATCGCTGAGCAGTTGACTCGATTGCTGTAGCTCGAACGCAAGCACTTTTATCATTCAGTGCCATCTTTTTTAAAATATTAAAAACGCTATCTTCGCATTTTTTGCAAACTTTTATTTGCCCGAGTATAAATGCTCCTATATCTCTACGGATATAATTTTTGTCAGCGCAGAATTCAATTGCCAATCTAACAGCGTCTTGCCCACCTCTTAGCTGCAATACTCTGGCAGATGAAATCCTTTTCAATGAATTGCGATTATCAAGTAAGCGAAATAATTCATCATCATTTAGTTTCTTACATTGATTGTATAAACCATACTCTTTACTTGCCTTTCTTTTCTGGTATGTATTCGACATTGCAGGAACCTCCATAAAGACTATCTTTTTCTATCGTTTGACTGTCTGGAGTCCTCCACCTACTCTGCCATCAGCACACACGATGTTTGTTTATCCTTACATACTTATTTTCCGTGGCCAAAATTTAGAATTCTCCCGTCATTTTTGCCTATTTCTATAATAAAAACCCTACCAGCAATTTGGTCTGATTCAATGGTGCCTTCAACAATCCAACTTGTTGGTAATTCCATGATTTTGTATGGTTTTTTTTCTTCTTCGGCATCATGTCCATAACGATTTTTAACATACATCTCAGCTAATTCCAATGCTATAGCTTTATTTTTGACCAAATTTCTAACGGTGTATTTCCCCTCACTTTCATACTTGCGCATTATAATAATATTATTACACTGCGCCCATGTGTTGTATGTAAAAATAAAGATACAATCACATAGGTTCTGAATAATATTTTCTTATACGTTGTCATGTATTTTGCAAACATTAGGCAATCCTTTTCCATTTATTATATCTTTCCCATGATTATCTATTGCTTTAAAATTTTCACCTATTGACCTTGAATTACTACAATCACTTCCAGTGAAATCTGAGTTATTCAGAATAGCATTCATCAGAGCCGCATTGCGAAAGACAGCATTTCTAGTTGATGTATGTTGAATCATTACATTTCTTAAATGAGTTTTTTCAAATTTCGCCCCATCAAGACAATAACCATTGAGGGTGGCACGATGTAGATTCATCCCGCTAAAATCATATCCAGCAAGAGTGGTACTATCTATCTCAAGAAATTTATTGGTTATTAAAAATGCGATTCTTATCATCTGTTCCTCCAATCATCTAACTCCCGAAAAATTTGAAAACCAGAACCTCGCTTAGGCCTGTGTCCATACTACGTGGGTAGGATTATTCTACGTACTACGCTGTTGTCCCTTACGTGCTGATAAGCGCCAGCGGCAGGTTATTCGGTTTGCGTCGTTGAGTTCACTACACTAAAACTCCGTGCCCATATAACCCAAGTCGGAGGCATGCCTTCCTCTGGTTCGTTCCATCTAAAATGTCTATACATAACATGGTTATTCAATTATTTTTTCTTTGAGTTTATTCTCAATCCAGCTGTCTTTATACCTGATGAAAATTTGACATTCACCAATATTATCAATGTCACCAACATTTGTGTTTCGAATTTGACCAACAGCAACTATAGTTGATTCAAAATATTCAACATTGACATTATCTGTAATTATTGAAATTATATAATCATCTGGAATAGAGCCATTAGGAGTTATATTGAAGAAACTAACATCTGAAAATACCAAATAACCATCTTCTAAGTCTTCATTATCATAAAAATTCCATTCTGTTGTACCATAGGCTATCCTTGAGATTAAATTAACCTGAATTCTAATTTGTTTACTCCATAAATCAAATTCAATTTTTTATTGCTCGATCACCAAGATATATTCTATCAAACATATTACCCCCCTATTCTAAAAATACTCAGGCATTCCGCACATTATATCAGCCTCATCTTGATTGCTTCCCGTTTCCCAATACGGCGGCGCGGGGAGTCATAAAGGTAAGAAATTTCCAGCAGTACGGCGTCCTATTGTTCACGGCGGTAATGCACCAGCCAGTATTGGCTATCGTAGTGATAACCGTGTAACCTGCCGCCGCATCGCGTATCTAATGTTCATTCTTTTCCATAAACCGTCCGTACACATTGTGATAGTAAAAATACAATACATCTTCGCTGATGCGGTTATTCTGCTGCATGTGGGAAGCGCCGAATACTGCTCCCGGTATGGCCAGTAATTACTATTTAGTACGACGTTAGGGGGAGTCACTTAATCTCACAGATACTTCAAGTAACAGATGAAAATCGCTCCTGAAATGAAAAAGAAATTTTTTTGAATGTGTTCCTGTCAAATCAAGTGGTTTTTTCGTCGATATGTAGAGTCATATTGTACACAAAATAGTTACGAAACACACCTTGGTAAAATATTTGAATCGTCTGAACAGTGGATTATTTTGTGTATTACATCCAACGCTTGCCCATCTTTTTTCGCTATTAGTATTGTAAAATTTCCTCCTAACGTCTTCGGTTGTTTTCCCTCGATTTTCCAACAATTATTGTCATCTGTAATACTATATGGTTTCTGAAATTCTGCTTTTTCTTTCCCGTATATATATTTAATATAAACATATGATAATTCCAAAGCCATTTCACGACTATTTACTAAAATTTCCGCTGAATTTTCTTTTCCAAATACTGAGTGTGATATTGTAAACAATATCATAATAAGTAATATTAGTGAGTTTCTCATGCTCTACACCTATCGAATCTCAAAAGTTGTGGGTAAAACATTACATTCAGAATATATGATATTCTTACCATCGGAATCCATTTTTCCAAATCGACCTTCTGGTGTTCCTGGATACCCATTAAGAACATATTTTTTCGAATAGTTAATTTATTTTCTCAGGAAGAGATTTTATTTTTCTTCACTACGAAGCAGTTCATGCTGTACTTTTGTTAAACATTCGTAAGACTCATCTTTGTTCGGGAGATGTGCTGTCATTCGAGCATAAGTTGGCTTCTCATCTTTAAAATATTTAACCATGATTGAATTATCAAGGACTGCCAACAACTGAGCTGGATCACTGCTCTTTTTTTGATAGATACCCGCTCTTATATAACTTCTAAACCGATCGCCGAGAAACGCCGTTTTTTCTGCTGTATTTAGCAACTCCTGCAACGTTCCTTTGGTTGCATGATTTTCATTAAGGCGTAGTGATCCGACGCGAATTAAGAGTCTCGCCCCGCTTGGTGTGAATTTGTTATTTTTACATATACCAAGCTCTGTTTGCCAATAATACTCACCTATGTCCTCATTCTGATACCATCTCCACATGGTTTTATTATTTAAGACAGGAAACGCGGAAAAAATAGTACCCTTAGTGAAAATGGTAAAGCAATCTTGATCTTTAGCTTGTGTTTCGCAATTAGCTATAACACCAAAACTAACGAATATCATCAGCAAAAAGAACAAAGCTCTTTTCATTTTCTTATTCCTCTCGATGTTCTCTGTTTCATTTTAGCTAAAATTTCACCCAAATCATCTATCCCTGCTGTTGCTGGCCCATCGGGTTTATTAATGTCTGGGAATAAATAGGGTTCTGCACAAGTATATCCTGGTGGTAATTGAGTTGTTGGCCAAGTTGTCTGTGGCAGGTAATCACTTGCTGTCTTTGTCTCCATCCCTGGATACTGGGGATCATCCTGCGGCGTACAAGTCAGATTGGGTTTTACCCACTTCCTGCAATACAGTGTGTAATCGTAAGGACTTAATGCTCTGAAGAATGTTTTGAAAACATTAGGCGCACTACTGGCCTGGTCAATAGGATATGGCAGTCTTAATTGTTTCGCTATGTCTGGCAACTTACTTGGATCGGGCGTAGGCGGTTTGTTGGGTCTCGCTCCATATCCGCCATTATTTAAGTGTCCATATTTAGATGCCAGTCCCATTGAATCTATATACTGAACCGGATTTAACGGATACTGATAAAAATTCCATCCCCCCTTCAGCCCAATCGGATCCTGAGTGATATACCGCCCCTGCAGCGGGTCATAATAGCGGTGGCGGTTGTAATACAGGCCTGACTCCTCATCATACTGCTGACCCGGCAGGCGGAT
>NZ_JBJQLG010000030.1:0-21892 GCF_046486495.1 Escherichia sp. WS3227_2 | reverse complement strand
CCACAGAATGATGTCACGCTGAAAATGCCGGCCTTTGAATGGGTTCATGTGCAGCTCCATCAGCAAAAGGGGATGATAAGTTTATCACCACCGACTATTTGCAACAGTGCCGTGGACGGCGAGCTGCTGCAATTCCTGTCGCCGCTGGGCTGGGAGCACATCAACCTAACCGGCGATTACGTCTGGCGGCAGAGCCGCAGACTGGAAGACGGGAAGTTTCGGCCCTTACGGATGCCCGGAAAACCTTAGCGTACGATTTTTTCCGAATTCTGCGGGCTCCCCTATCTCATCTGCGCAAGGCAGAACGTGAAGACGGCCGCCCTGGACCTCGCCCGCGAGCGCCAGGCGCACGAGGCCGGCGCGCGGACCCGCGCCACGGCCCACGAGCGGACGCCGCAGCAGGAGCGCCAGAAGGCCGCCAGAGAGGCCGAGCGCGGCCGTGAGGCTTGGACGCTAGGGCAGGGCATGAAAAAGCCCGTAGCGGGCTGCTACGGGCGTCTGACGCGGTGGAAAGGGGGAGGGGATGTTGTCTACATGGCTCTGCTGTAGTGAGTGGGTTGCGCTCCGGCAGCGGTCCTGATCAATCGTCACCCTTTCTCGGTCCTTCAACGTTCCTGACAACGAGCCTCCTTTTCGCCAATCCATCGACAATCACCGCGAGTCCCTGCTCGAACGCTGCGTCCGGACCGGCTTCGTCGAAGGCGTCTATCGCGGCCCGCAACAGCGGCGAGAGCGGAGCCTGTTCAACGGTGCCGCCGCGCTCGCCGGCATCGCTGTCGCCGGCCTGCTCCTCAAGCACGGCCCCAACAGTGAAGTAGCTGATTGTCATCAGCGCATTGACGGCGTCCCCGGCCGAAAAACCCGCCTCGCAGAGGAAGCGAAGCTGCGCGTCGGCCGTTTCCATCTGCGGTGCGCCCGGTCGCGTGCCGGCATGGATGCGCGCGCCATCGCGGTAGGCGAGCAGCGCCTGCCTGAAGCTGCGGGCATTCCCGATCAGAAATGAGCGCCAGTCGTCGTCGGCTCTCGGCACCGAATGCGTATGATTCTCCGCCAGCATGGCTTCGGCCAGTGCGTCGAGCAGCGCCCGCTTGTTCCTGAAGTGCCAGTAAAGCGCCGGCTGCTGAACCCCCAACCGTTCCGCCAGTTTGCGTGTCGTCAGACCGTCTACGCCGACCTCGTTCAACAGGTCCAGGGCGGCACGGATCACTGTATTCGGCTGCAACTTTGTCATGCTTGACACTTTATCACTGATAAACATAATATGTCCACCAACTTATCAGTGATAAAGAATCCGCGCGTTCAATCGGACCAGCGGAGGCTGGTCCGGAGGCCAGACGTGAAACCCAACAGACCCCTGATCGTAATTCTGAGCACTGTCGCGCTCGACGCTGTCGGCATCGGCCTGATTATGCCGGTGCTGCCGGGCCTCCTGCGCGATCTGGTTCACTCGAACGACGTCACCGCCCACTATGGCATTCTGCTGGCGCTGTATGCGTTGATGCAATTTGCCTGCGCACCTGTGCTGGGCGCGCTGTCGGATCGTTTCGGGCGGCGGCCGGTCTTGCTCGTCTCGCTGGCCGGCGCTGCTGTCGACTACGCCATCATGGCGACGGCGCCTTTCCTTTGGGTTCTCTATATCGGGCGGATCGTGGCCGGCATCACCGGGGCGACTGGGGCGGTAGCCGGCGCTTATATTGCCGATATCACTGATGGCGATGAGCGCGCGCGGCACTTCGGCTTCATGAGCGCCTGTTTCGGGTTCGGGATGGTCGCGGGACCTGTGCTCGGTGGGCTGATGGGCGGTTTCTCCCCCCACGCTCCGTTCTTCGCCGCGGCAGCCTTGAACGGCCTCAATTTCCTGACGGGCTGTTTCCTTTTGCCGGAGTCGCACAAAGGCGAACGCCGGCCGTTACGCCGGGAGGCTCTCAACCCGCTCGCTTCGTTCCGGTGGGCCCGGGGCATGACCGTCGTCGCCGCCCTGATGGCGGTCTTCTTCATCATGCAACTTGTCGGACAGGTGCCGGCCGCGCTTTGGGTCATTTTCGGCGAGGATCGCTTTCACTGGGACGCGACCACGATCGGCATTTCGCTTGCCGCATTTGGCATTCTGCATTCACTCGCCCAGGCAATGATCACCGGCCCTGTAGCCGCCCGGCTCGGCGAAAGGCGGGCACTCATGCTCGGAATGATTGCCGACGGCACAGGCTACATCCTGCTTGCCTTCGCGACACGGGGATGGATGGCGTTCCCGATCATGGTCCTGCTTGCTTCGGGTGGCATCGGAATGCCGGCGCTGCAAGCAATGTTGTCCAGGCAGGTGGATGAGGAACGTCAGGGGCAGCTGCAAGGCTCACTGGCGGCGCTCACCAGCCTGACCTCGATCGTCGGACCCCTCCTCTTCACGGCGATCTATGCGGCTTCTATAACAACGTGGAACGGGTGGGCATGGATTGCAGGCGCTGCCCTCTACTTGCTCTGCCTGCCGGCGCTGCGTCGCGGGCTTTGGAGCGGCGCAGGGCAACGAGCCGATCGCTGATCGTGGAAACGATAGGCCTATGCCATGCGGGTCAAGGCGACTTCCGGCAAGCTATACGCGCCCTAGGAGTGCGGTTGGAACGTTGGCCCAGCCAGATACTCCCGATCACGAGCAGGACGCCGATGATTTGAAGCGCACTCAGCGTCTGATCCAAGAACAACCATCCTAGCAACACGGCGGTCCCCGGGCTGAGAAAGCCCAGTAAGGAAACAACTGTAGGTTCGAGTCGCGAGATCCCCCGGAACCAAAGGAAGTAGGTTAAACCCGCTCCGATCAGGCCGAGCCACGCCAGGCCGAGAACATTGGTTCCTGTAGGCATCGGGATTGGCGGATCAAACACTAAAGCTACTGGAACGAGCAGAAGTCCTCCGGCCGCCAGTTGCCAGGCGGTAAAGGTGAGCAGAGGCACGGGAGGTTGCCACTTGCGGGTCAGCACGGTTCCGAACGCCATGGAAACCGCCCCCGCCAGGCCCGCTGCGACGCCGACAGGATCTAGCGCTGCGTTTGGTGTCAACACCAACAGCGCCACGCCCGCAGTTCCGCAAATAGCCCCCAGGACCGCCATCAATCGTATCGGGCTACCTAGCAGAGCGGCAGAGATGAACACGACCATCAGCGGCTGCACAGCGCCTACCGTCGCCGCGACCCCGCCCGGCAGGCGGTAGACCGAAATAAACAACAAGCTCCAGAATAGCGAAATATTAAGTGCGCCGAGGATGAAGATGCGCATCCACCAGATTCCCGTTGGAATCTGTCGGACGATCATCACGAGCAATAAACCCGCCGGCAACGCCCGCAGCATCGCGACCGTCATCGGTGAGAAGTTCGGCAGGTATTGGGTGGTGACAATGTAGGTGCTGCCCCAAATGGCAGGTGCTATCGCTGTGAACAATAAATCGGGCGTGCGTAATGACATGCGATTACAAGACCTCCGCTACGGCGATGGGTTTTTGAGAGTTGCAGGCGCCGCGATGACCGCACCCTGACTTGGACTGGCCCTGCCTCGCACCAATCCACCTGCGGCTATGGCCGCGATCATGCGAGGCCCGAAAATTACACGACCTGTACACGTCCGCCGAACCCGGAACGCAACAGAGCTTCGTGGGCATCCCGATCCGGGTCGTAGCAGCAGTCCTGGACCAAACGCACGTCGTAGTCCGCATCACTAGCCCAGGCGACGCTTGAAAGAACAACGCCGGTGGTGCTTATCCCGGCCATGACAAGCGTGCTTACGCCGCGCGTCCGAAGGTCGGCGTCGAGCGCCGTGCCATAAAAGACGCTGGCTCGCGGACATGCATAGAAAAGGTCGCCCCGTTCGATCGCAAGCCCTTCGACGGGCAGACCGGTGCGAAATCGTCCGCTCGGGAGATACGGTGAGATTTGGCGATTCGTCGCCGGCGGCGCATGTTCATACTCTTCGCCGAGCGAAAAGTTGGGGAACAGCACGGGCCGGCCGCGCAAGGCGTGCTGGCAGCCGTGCAGACCCTGCGTGAGATGAACGCCGACAACCTGCGCAAGGTGCCGGCCGATGCACCCACGGCCTTCATCAAGCCGCGCTGGAAGCCGCTGGTGATCACCCCGGAAGGCCTCGACCGGAAATTCTACGAAATCTGCGCCCTGTCCGAGCTGAAGAACGCCCTGCGCTCCGGCGACATCAGGGTCAAGGGCTCGCGGCAGTTCCGCGACTTCGACGACTACCTGCTGCCGGCCGAGAAGTTCGCCGCACTCAAGCGCGAGCAGGCCCTGCCCCTGGCGATCAACCCGAACAGCGACCAGTACCTGGAAGAGCGTTTGCAGCTGCTGGACGAGCAGTTGGCCACCGTCACCCGCCTGGCCAAGGACAACGAGCTGCCCGATGCCATCCTCACCGAGTCAGGGCTGAAAATCACCCCGCTGGATGCGGCGGTGCCGGATCGGGCGCAGGCGCTGATCGACCAAACCAGCCAGTTACTGCCGCGCATCAAGATCACCGAACTGCTGATGGACGTGGACGACTGGACGGGCTTCAGCCGCCACTTCACCCACTTGAAGGACGGGGCCGAGGCCAAAGACAGGACGTTGCTGCTGTCCGCAATCCTCGGTGATGCGATCAACCTCGGGCTGACCAAGATGGCCGAGTCGAGCCCCGGCCTGACCTACGCCAAGCTGTCCTGGCTGCAAGCCTGGCACATCCGCGACGAAACCTATTCGGCGGCCTTGGCCGAGCTGGTCAACCACCAGTATCGCCACGCCTTTGCCGCCCACTGGGGCGACGGCACGACCTCATCCTCCGATGGCCAGCGCTTCCGCGCGGGTGGCCGGGGCGAGAGCACCGGGCACGTCAACCCGAAGTACGGTAGCGAGCCGGGACGGCTGTTCTATACCCATATCTCCGACCAGTACGCGCCGTTCAGCACCCGCGTGGTGAATGTCGGCGTCCGCGATTCCACCTATGTGCTCGACGGCCTGCTGTACCACGAGTCCGACCTGCGGATCGAGGAGCACTACACCGACACGGCCGGCTTCACCGATCACGTCTTTGCCCTGATGCACCTGCTAGGCTTCCGCTTCGCGCCGCGCATCCGCGACCTCGGCGAAACCAAGCTGTACGTGCCGCAGGGCGTGCAAGCCTACCCGACGTTGCGCCCGCTGATCGGCGGCACCCTGAACATCAAGCACGTGCGTGCCCACTGGGACGACATCCTGCGCCTGGCCAGCTCGATCAAGCAGGGCACCGTCACCGCCTCGCTGATGCTGCGCAAGCTCGGCAGCTACCCGCGCCAGAACGGACTGGCCGTGGCCCTGCGCGAGCTGGGCCGGATCGAGCGCACGCTGTTCATCCTGGACTGGCTGCAAAGTGTTGAACTGCGCCGCCGCGTGCATGCCGGCCTGAACAAAGGTGAGGCGCGCAACTCGCTGGCCAGGGCGGTGTTCTTCAACCGCCTTGGGGAAATCAGGGATCGGAGCTTCGAGCAGCAGCGCTACCGGGCCAGCGGCCTCAACCTGGTGACGGCGGCTATCGTGCTGTGGAACACGGTGTACCTGGAACGCGCCACCCAGGGGTTGGTCGAGGCCGGCAAGCCGGTGGACGGCGAGCTGCTGCAATTCCTGTCGCCGCTGGGCTGGGAGCACATCAACCTAACCGGCGATTACGTCTGGCGGCAGAGCCGCAGACTGGAAGACGGGAAGTTTCGGCCCTTACGGATGCCCGGAAAACCTTAGCGTACGATTTTTTCCGAATTCTGCGGGCTCCCCTCAGTACACGCTCGTAAGCGGCCCTCACGGCCCGCTAACGCGGAGATACGCCCCGACTTCGGGTAAACCCTCGTCGGGACCACTCCGACCGCGCATAAAGGCTCTGTCATGGCTGAAAACGGGTATGGCTTAGCAGGGCCGGGGGTGGGTAAGGTGAAATCTATCAGTCAGTACCGGCTTACGCCGGGCTTCGGCGGTTTTACTCCGGTATCATATGAAACAACAGAGTGCCGCCTTCCATGCCGCTGGCACGGCATCAGGACAACTGAAGAGTGACGGCGCACATTAACATCAAACAGACTTGTTAAGCAGTCTTTCAGGGTGTAATCTGAAGACCTGTTAAATAGTCTCAGAGGTGTGTTATGCCCAGTATCATTTTGTCTGACACCAGTGCAAGCGTCAGTGAGCTGAAAAAAAATCCGATGGCAACTGTCAGTGCCGGAGAGGGGTATCCTGTTGCCATTCTTAACCGGAATCAGCCAGCATTCTACTGTGTCCCTGCTGAGCTCTATGAAAGAATGCTTGATGCCTTGGATGACCAGGAGCTGGTAAAACTGGTTACTGAACGCAGCAGTCAGCCTCTGCATGATGTGGACCTGGACAGTTATTTATGACTTATACAGTAAAATTCCGGGATGATGCACTGAAAGAATGGCTCAGACTGGACAAGACCATTCAGCAGCAGTTCGCAAAAAAACTGAAAAAATGCAGTGAAAATCCTCATATAGCTTCTGCAAAACTACGTGGATTAAAGGACTGCTATAAAATCAAACTTCGCGCATCAGGTTTTCGTCTGGTTTATCAGGTTATTGATGATATGTTAATTATTGCGGTCGTCGCAGTAGGTAAACGTGAACGCAGCAACGTTTATCATCTCGCCAGTGAACGGATGAAATAATATCCTGGTCAGCACTCTTTCTTACCTGCTTCCATTTTTTCAGTGATTCTTTTCCTGCATGCAGAAAAAAAGCCTACCCTGTGGGCAGGCATAACAGACAATCGCACAGTCAGTGTTGAAATTAATGATGTCACGCATTATACCCGGTGGATACACAAACCATCCCTGCAAATGCATTGGCATCCTAATCAACGTCTGAAACAACTGCAATGGCCGGACCTGTGATTTCAGAGAAAGTTATTATGTTTATTGAATATAACCGAAGTGATAAATAAAAGTATTATCACCTTTAATATTTATGCTTATTGCGTGGTTTTATCTGGTTATATAAAGCACAGATGTTCTTATTATTTTCTGAAAAATAACCATATGGATCGATTTCCCCCACCCAGCCGAAGCGGTTCGGCTCGTTCGGCGTGTCGTCGACACTGAAGCGCTTATCCATTTCGTTCCAGCGGTAAGAGTTGTCGCTGTCGCTGACGAATGCCATCGGGTCGCTAAACAGCGTGATCCGCCATGCGATCAAAAAGCGTAAGTGTTTCCGACAGACGAGCCGGTGAAAAAAGTGGTGTGTCTGGCAATACAGGCATCGTCCCCGAAATGGACGATGCCGTTGAAGGACTGGGGTATGGCAATAAGCCGCTTTATTATCGGATTCAGTGACCGCCTGGACGGTTACTTTTGAGAAAAGGCATTTACACACAATCCTAAACAGACTCCTATATTTCAGATTTTGTTATCAACGCATTTCAAATCTCTTAGAAATCATTACTGTCGTCATATTTTCCGAGGCAGCTCACCACCTAACTATGTCTTATCAACAATATTTTGTGAAGGATATTTATAATGTAAAGACACATCAGAAACGATATTCCACACTCAACATGGCAGATGTATTATGGTATCCATGTTCTCCAAGTTGAATGCCTGCATCAGCCCGGAATGCTACTTCTGGTGTTATCATTCCCACAACACCACCATTTATTTCTCCGATATCACGCGCACCATCCTGGTATATACTTACACCATTCATACTGGTGCCGAAAACACGACTATTGTGCAACCAGTGTGCCTCCACAAATGGTCTGAACGAAACCGCATACCGCGTATTTTTACCGTTTTTGCTGGTAAGCCATGTTCTTGCTCCCAGGCGGGTGAGAATATTTCCGTTACCGGTATTTTCAATACTGGTTCCGTTACTTTCATGATATTTGTCTGATTTTACATTCATCCGGACAACCTGAAGCTGCGGCTGAACATACCATTCATGACTTCCCTTGTAATTGTCGGTAAACTCTCCAGCCTTCCATGAATATCCTGCTTCCAGAGATACCGTAAACCCTTTTGACTTCCATGACTCAGCAGGCAGCCGTTCTCCATTTATATGATTATCAAACCAGCTGTATTGCAGCCAGCTATCAAGATAAGAACCATTGTGTGTTTCATCATTGGCATACCATGTTGCATAAAGACCCGCTGTGTATCCATTCATTCTTCCTTCCGAATGGTATCCGGTGCTCAGGGCATTCGTACTGTTATTATTATGACCATAGCCAGCCATCATACCTGTATGCCAGCGATCGGTACCATTCAGGCTCCACTGAGCTATATCTCCCCCTATTAACACAACGTAGCTATTCCCCCGGGTTCTCAGCTGACTACTGTTGTCACGCCAGCGATTATGTTTTCCTTTATTATACATCCAGATACCTGCTTCATTTTCTTCTCCTGTCATGTGGCTGATATACAACTCCTGTCCCTGTCGTTCATACAGATTCGTTACAAACAGATTATTTGCAGCAGCAATACTGGCAACATAGCTACCTGCCTCAGGACGCAAATTATTATCATGGTTTTCCGGTACAGCTTCAGGTTGTGGTACAGCTTCAGGTTGTGGTACAGGAATGTCTTTTCTGCTAATCAGATACCAGTTAGTGCTGTTAATCCCCTGACCACGTTTCAGTATGTAATCATAAGCTCCGGCTGTAATACGTTCCGTCTGAATGAATTCAGCATTATCAGCATTGCCACTGACGTGAATCACTTCAATCCCATTAAGTGTCTCTGCACCAGTACCACCGGCCTGAGTAACAGCGACACGGGTACGGCCACTGGCATTACCTTTAATCACCAGACGATCTGTTTTCGAATTGTCACCACCTGTTTCTGTCTGGAGGAGAATAAGTCCATTTCTGCCAGTGTAATTCCCTCCGACAGTCAGTATATTACCCGGCATATATGTAGTGAGATCGACTATACCACTATTGCTCAGATTTCCTGCAACGCCCCCAAACCCGGAGAGTTTGCCCTGCTCTTCAACAATGACCTGGTTACTGCCGAGCATCACCGGTGAATCTGCGTTCCCCAGTATCACTGTCCCCTGAATAATATCTGTCATCCCGGTCCATTTTGCGTTATCGCTAATGTTCAGTGCACCTGCTCCCGTCTTGCGAACATTACCATAACCACTGATATTGTTGGTAAGCTGCCATGCTGATGTACTGTTCAGAGTTAATGTGCCATAGTTATCAACAAAGGCTGTCCCCAGATTATCAGCCGTGGATACAGCCAAATGAGCCCCCTTATTCACGGTAAAAACACCGGAAAAATTACGATTATTACCCGTTATATCAAGCATTCCCCCATTTATGTTCAGAGAACCATCCCCTGCAATAGTACCTGCAGATTCTCCTCCATTATTCAGTATCAGGCTTCCGCCATGAATGTTCAGCACAGAGCCTGCAGCCGTCAGTAGTTTGCTTATTGTCTGAGGATACCCATTCATATCCAGTTCTGCGCCACGGGATAAATATAAATACTCAGTCCGACCAAGAGCATCAGGTGCAGCAAGAATTAATACGCCAGATTTAACCTCTGTATTTCCTGTATAATTGTTTGTTGCAGAAAGTATAAGAGTACCATTACCTGATTTTGTCAGACTTTTGCCGTCCCAGCCATCATATAATAAAGGTGAAAGATTATCGGAAAGAGAAACGCCTATGTTCAGAGTGGCATCTTTTTCTATATTAAAGGTTCCATATCCCATGCCTTTTGTATTATTCCATCTCAGCATGGATATCAGTTTGTTATCGTCGTCATTTAAAGACGTATAAACATAACTTTCAGCACCTTCTGTCAGTAATAAATTGTATTGTACAATGTGACTATTATCAGCGATCGAGATACCTGTGTCTGACGACAATAATGTGTAATAGTCCTGAGTCCAGTTCTTAATTGATGTGTCTATATTAAGCCATGAATCACTTTTTAATGTAATAGTATTTGCGTGAACATTAGCATTTCCTACAGACAGGTTCATAGATGCGTCTTCATCAATACTTATATTTCCGTTAAAAATGGAGTTCTTGCCTGACAGATAAACAGATGAGCCATTCCCAATCATTAGCCCACCATTAATTGCTGTTGCGTTATTGATGTTTTTAATAATTAATTCATTTGTACCATTAACAGGTATACTAGCTAGTTTAATATCACCATTAATCACAGAATCTGAATAAATATCTAATGAATTATACCCGCCAGAAAAAATTATTGATGTATTATAAGCATCTTTTTGGCTATTATATAATCCTGAAAGATTACCATGATTATTAATATGGATATCTTCTCCATAAACAGAGCAACCACCGTCGGGGCCATATCCCCCCTGAACAATACCGTTATTATTCAAAGTGATTTGATTTCCAGAAATAGCATCTCCCCCTTGTTTTATTCCATATCCTCCAGATATCATGTTGTCGTTAGTAATGAAAAGATTACTACCATTAATACCATCACCACCGTTTACGCCATTACCGCCCAATATTCCTCCGGAATTATGCACTGTAATATTGCTACCGGTTACACCGGAACCACCTGTCCCACCTACATCATCACCTCCGTATATACTTCTGTAATTATCAACTATAATATCATCCCCGCTTAACCCTGCACCTCCGCTACTTCCTGAGCCACCAAGACCATTACCCCCATATACATTTCTGTAATTGTTTATAGATATTTTGTTGCCACTAACAGCAATTCCACCATTATATCCATCTCCTCCCCAAACACTACCATTATTATTTAGCGTAAAGTTTTCACCGTAGACACCTGCACCACCGATTGATGTATTGCTTGTTCCTCCTTTGATGTTAATACTGCTTTCAACAGATAGTATATTTTGAGTATAACTTGTTTTATACGGCACGCTGATATTAAGCGCCGCGTTTCCATCAACACCTGTAATACTCCTGGTTATACTTTTAGGTATACCATTACCATTCAGTTGTATTGTTTGCGCACCAGAAAAATGAGACTGCACAGAATAAATTATACTGACCAGAAATTGTAAAATTCGTATATTCTTATTCATACTGTTTTTTCTTTAGTGATGCATTTTTTATCAACCATACAAGCACATTATTTCATTGATACTAATCACATCAGGATGAATGTTTTTTCTCAATAGAAATAAGTGTCTTTATTCCTTACCAATTTATTCTGGTTATTCCTCTTATCCAGACGTCTCGTGATACTCCCTGTATTTATTATAGAGTATATATATGTACTGCGTTTAAATCATGAAGACGACAACCTGTTTTACATAAATTATTCCTAAGTATTTTTCCAGAGAAGACCTAGGTATAATGATGTGCACTGTCTGGTTTTCTTACAACTGACTTAGCGATCTGCATATCCGTGATAATGCCTGAATAAATAGGACGAGAGAACTCTTAACCAAATAATCTAACACTTTTAATCGACAGGAATTAAAAACCCGGGGAGGTTAAAAAAACACAAAAAAATGGATGTTTATTCAACTCTGGTTACGTACCATGAGGACTGCATCCACAATGCACCGGCAATTAAATGGCTTTCATTGATTGATTTTTTATATCTGTGATGATTTTTTGCTCCATTCCTCAAAAAATGGACGCAACTTCCCCTCTGCGGCTCTCAGCTGTATACCCGCTGTCGTGCCAGTGGCTCATGCATCATGACCAGCTCTGCCAGACGGTAGCCCCGCTTCAGCCCCGTAAACCGCATCTGACCTCCGCACAGGATGCACTTCAGCGGGTCAACCTTCAGTAACCGCTGATACACCCTTCTCCGCCTGATTTGCATTGTAGTGGCACACTAAATTTGGCCACCTGATGAAAGGTGATATTCTCACCACAACACAAAACAGGTGACTTAATGAACAAGAAAACCAAACGAACCTTCACCCCTGAGTTCAGGCTGGAATGTGCACAGCTGATTGTTGATAAGGGCTACTCATATCGACAGGCCAGTGAAGCGATGAATGTCGGTTCAACCACGCTTGAGAGCTGGGTACGCCAGCTCAGGCGAGAGCGCCAGGGTATTACGCCCTCTGCCACACCCATTACTCCAGACCAGCAACGTATCCGCGAGCTGGAAAAGCAAGTTCGCCGTCTGGAGGAACAAAATACGATATTAAAAAAGGCTACTGTAGATTCAATCTGTCAATGCAACACCCCTTTCAATTATCTCTTTCGGTGTTTTGAACTTCAGTGTCTTTCTCGGTCTGTTGTTTAGCTGAGCAGCAACCAGATCTAGTTCATGTTGAGTATATTGGGCAAGACATGTCTTTTTAGGAAAGTACTGCCGAATTAGCCCATTTGTATTCTCATTTGTTCCCCGCTGCCAAGGACTCTGAGGATCGCAGAAGTAAACTTTAACGCCGGTGCTGACAGTAAATTCTAGATGTCTGGCCAGTTCCATTCCTCTGTCCCATGTCAGTGATCTTCTGAGTTCTGACGGTAAACTCAGGAATTTGTCGGTAAGAGCCTGATTTACTGAGACAGAATCTTTGCCCCTGAGTCTAAGGATGATCGTATAACGTGATTTTCGGTCTACAAGTGTGGCTATATGAGAGTTTTTTGTACCTGAGACTAAATCGCCCTCCCAATGCCCCAGAGAGCGTCTGTTATCGATATTTCGGGAACGTTCGTGAATTGATGTTCCGTTCACTATGTTAATCGTACCTCTTTCGCCTTTGCGGGTATGACGCCTGCCATGGCGAAGGCTATGCGACCGTCGCAGATGCTGTATATTCAGGTGGTGTAGCGCTTCACGGCTACGAAAGTACAGCGTTTTATAAATTGTCTCAGGTGATATTCGCAGCGTTTTTTGACGTGGTTTTGTTCGCCTTAACCATCCTGATATTTGCTCTGGAGACCATTTCATCTCCAGCTTTTCCAGAACAAGTTTTCGCAATGGTAAATTTTGATCCAGTAAGCACGGTTTTGGCCTTTTCGCCATTCTGTTGGCTCGGTTATTAGCATCAACAGCTTTGTAATAGCGTCTGCCCCGATTACGCTGAACTTCACGTGAGATCGTCGAAGGACTGCGATTCAGCGCAGTAGCTATCGCACGAATGCTCATTTTGGCTGACAAACCAGCTCGTATCTCCTCGCGCTCAGACAGTGTCAGGTGAGCTACAGCCCGCTTACGCTCATGGGGTTTTATGCCGCCAGTATCCCTTAACATAGTGAAGATCGTTCCGGGTTTTGAACCCAGGATATTCGCTATTTCACTGAAGCCTGTTCCGTTCTTCCATAGTTCAAAAACAGAGGCTTTTTCCTCTGCTGTAAATGTTCGTCTCATTCAAAAAACCTCCACAACCCCATGTTTTCACATAACTGTTGCGTTGACCAATTGAATCTACAACCGCGCTCTTAATGTCCGACTCGCTGAACGGTTCACGATAGCCGCCAGACTAAGTGACAGCCACACGGTTGTCAGCCTGTGTTCTGCTCTGGAAATACACCGCAGCAGTTACCGGTACTGGCGAAAACGACGCGATACGGTTAATCCGGCACGAGTCAGGTTGTGCAGCGAAATACGCCGGGCGTGGAACCAAAGTCGGGGCTCTGCGGGCGCGCGCACTCTGGCTGAAATGCTGACTCAAAACGGCGTCCCGATGAACCGTTACCGTGCCGGACGTCTGATGAAATATCTGAACCTGAGCAGTTGTCAGCCCGGAAAACATCAGTATAAAAATGCCCGTCAGGAGCATACCAGCCTGCCGAATCTGCTTGAGCGTCAGTTCGCAGTACCGGAGCCAGACCGGGTATGGTGTGGAGATATTACGTATCTCTGGGCAGGAAATCGCTGGTGCTATCTGGCGGTTGTTATGGATCTTTTTGCCCGCAGGGTTATCGGCTGGAGTCTGTCAGCGCATGCCGATACCGCACTGATAAGCAGTGCCCTGCGGATGGCCTATGAGACGCGTGGCCAACCCCGGGATGTCGTGTTCCATAGCGACAGTAATAATGCCGGTATCAGTTTTTATCATCACTCTGTTTGCTGTTTAACCAGACTGGTGTGATTACTGATGCAGTGAAGACCTTCCCGCATCCTGACTCACACAGCGATCGACCCTTTGTGTCCTGCCCTGGACCTGTCGGTTGCCGGAAGCGCCTTCATGCGAGGCGTCTCCTCACCGATGCGCGTGACTCAAGAAGGGCCTGACGGCTTGTCTCGTTACTGTCCTGTCCGGGTTATCTGTCTGGAGATTCAACTCTGTTTCCTCACAGGAGCTCTGTTATGGCAGGTAAAGTTACGGAAACCGCTGTTGTGGGTGGCGTGGATACACATAAAGATCTGCACGTTGCCGCTGTCGTAGATCAGAACAATAAAGTTCTGGGGACCCAGTTTTTCTCCACAACACGGCAAGGTTACCGGCAGATGCTGGCATGGATGACTTCGTTTGGGGCATTAAAGCGAATTGGTGTTGAGTGTACAGGCACCTATGGATCAGGTCTGCTTCGCTATTTACAGAATGCCGGGTTAGAAGTTCTTGAGGTGACTGCGCCAGATCGGATGGAGCGACGCAAACGGGGTAAAAGTGACACGATTGATGCTGAATGTGCCGCTCACGCCGCATTCTCCGGAATAAGAACCGTCACACCCAAAACGCGCAATGGCATGATTGAGTCTCTGCGGGTATTAAAAACTTGCCGAAAAACAGCAATATCAGCCCGCAGAGTCGCTTTCCAGATTATCCATTCCAATATTATCTCTGCCCCGGATGAATTACGTGAACAACTCAGAAATATGACGCGCATGCAGCTCATCAGGACTCTGGGATCCTGGCGGCCTGATGCCAGTGAATACCGCAATGTTACCAACGTTTATCGTATTTCATTAAAGTCCCTTGCCCGACGCTATCTCGAGTTACATGACGAAATCGCTGATTTGGATGTCATGATTGCGGCAATTGTCGATGAGCTGGCGCCTGAACTGATTAAACGTAATGCTATTGGATACGAAAGCGCTTCGCAGTTGCTGATCACGGCAGGAGACAATCCCCAACGATTAAGATCAGAATCAGGTTTTGCGGCACTGTGTGGTGTCAGCCCTGTTCCCGTATCTTCAGGAAAAACGAATCGTTATCGACTTAACCGGGGTGGAGATCGTGCTGCAAATAGTGCACTTCACATCATTGCCATCGGACGTTTGCGAACTGACGATAAAACGAAGGAATATGTCGCCAGACGAGTAGCGGAAGGGCATACAAAAATGGAAGCAATACGCTGCCTGAAGCGCTATATCTCACGCGAAGTTTATACATTACTGCGTAATCAAAACAGGCAGATCAACAGCATCCCGATAACGGCTTGACTCTTAGAAGGGCGTCCAGGGCAGTCATTATACGAGCAGGCAGTTCCGGCAGTTACTGTGGAGATACCGGATCAGGCAGAGTATGAGCCGGCGTGGAAACTGCTGGGATAACAGCCCAATGGAGCGCTTCTTCAGGAGTCTGAAGAACGAATGGGTGCCGGCGACGGGCTATGTAAGCTTCAGCGATGCAGCTCACGCAATAACGGACTATATCGTTGGATATTACAGCGCACTAAGACCGCACGAATATAATGGTGGGTTACCACCAAACGAATCGGAAAATCGATACTGGAAAAAACTCTAACTCGGTGGCCAGTTTTTGTTGACCACTTCATTCTGGATGTCGTTAATCGTCGCAGCACAGTCAGCACAGATTGCCGATACCGCGACATTAAATGCATAGATTGCGGCCCCCTGCGCGATACCACGGGCAACCTGCACCAACTGATCTCCGTTAATCATACTGAAGGAACCGAGGAAAACATCGATGCCGTTACAACCGACGGAAGCTTTAGGGAAAGACATGGACACTAAATTGGTGTTCACGTTTGTGGTGCGGTAGGAAAAGGAGCCACCAACCACACCGGTACGAGTGGCCGTTTCAAAACTGGCTGGGCTGGTTGTCGTCATCATGCCATTGAAAATATTACGCATGGCGTTATCTGCACCGGCATTTTGTGAAATTATCGCAGTGCAAACGACTAACGACAAAAGTAACTTTTTTGCACAAGCTTTGAAGTTAGCGTGCATATGGGCCTCCTAAACTGCCACCCGCATTCAGGTAGTTCACCGGGTCCGCCGTAGGCATATCGTACCCTTCCAATTTCTGATCCATTATTCGTTGCAATAAGAACGGGTCGGAGTCCATTTCTGATTTATTTACAGTAATTACGCCATCTTCGCCGATGGTATATTGACGCTTAACATCTAACGTGGACTGGAATGAGGCATCATCAATCAGGTTCATGCCCTTTGCAGCCAAAATAATGGTATTTTTGAGCTCCTCAGCAGTAATCATACCTTCGCTAATTCGTTGCGCTGATGACCCGTCTTTCGACACAAGGAAAATAGTTGGCACTTCGCGAATTTTAAATTGATCAATAATCTGCGCATTAGGTACAGAAAAATCCTGGAACAACCCATTTTGTAAAGGTCTGCCATCCATGCTGACAGGAAGAATTTCGACAGAATAGTAATTCTGCATAAACTGGAGAGTTTGACTTTCTTCGTGGCAGAACTGACAGGTACTCTGGAAAAAGAAAAAGAGACCTGATTTTGTGAAAATATCTTTCATTACCGTTTGCTGGTTTTTTTCCACCACTGTACGGTGTGCATCAAGGGCTACCTTCTCAACCGGCTGTCTGCGTTTTTCTGACATCATTGGGTTTTTAAGAAAATAATCCTTCGACTTATCCGAAAAACGCGTACCGATGTCCAACATTAAACGTTGCGCTGTATAAAACCGTGATAAATTTTCAGGGGTCGGATTATCCATTGCCTGAGTCAAAAGCCGGGGCATATTGTCCTTTAGCCACTTTGAATTAAGCTCAATCTTTTCTTCTTGTACTGACTGAGGTGAAGATGAAAGTGGAGGCGTGGTCTCCATAATTTCTTCTTCAGTTTTCCGGGCCGGGTCGTCATACCAGAAAAAGCCTTTCTTAAAAGCCTGTCCTGACACGAAGGGGGTGTCTTTGATAAGGGACTGGTCTTCATTTGCATGGACCCCAGTTATAAACAAAGACATCAGCACTAACATCTTTGAAGGTATTAACGTTAATCGAGTCATTCACCGATCTCCTCATGGAATAGGGGTATGATGGCATAAAAAAAAACACCAAGAGTTCGATAACGGTGTAGATTTCATGAGTTAAAAAACAAGAAATGTGACTACAAACCCCCACTAAACGGCAGTTAATACCGTGCCCCGGTAAAACTTTATCTCTAAGAGAGAAGTGGATAAAAATATTTAAGAGTACAGAACTGTGAATCCGCAATATCATTCAGTCAATAAATCACAGATTAAGAATGCCCCCCCAACTTGCTTATTACCACGTAGGGGATTTTATATAATTGATTACTAGCGAGAAGTAATGGTTGGGCAGTCTCACCACAAAACATCGTCTTATCATAGTCAGTATTGAATTAAAGAATGAGAAATTATGTTAGTAATGCTTACATAAAATGAAGGCAAGAAGGATAGAGTAAACAAAGAACAACTACGCTTGGTAGTTATATTTAACACAATATGCTTGATATGCGTGAGAACGGAAGCTATCTGAAAATAAACAGCAACATGTAGTACATGTGGAAAAGTACGCAAGTCAAAAATTTTATAGATAAAGACGAAACCGTCTTTAGATTTTTGATCTCTGCTTAAAACCACTCACATAAAGTAATAACTAATCTAACTCCTCCTGGGAATACCGTACTATTGCAGATGCCGTTGACGACAATCTACACCGAGGGCAATGAGTATCGTTGGTATATGGAACAATGTAAGGGCGCTTACATTTCGCACAAGTTTCTAGCTCCTCAATTTCTTTCATTGACGTAAGAATTTCAATTATTTTATTTACCTCAGGGCGCATACGAAATAACCAAGGTTATGCAGCACGCTCATGATGCGGTTAAAGTCAATATTGCGAAAGCTGGATTCCGGATGAATAGGATCAAAACCGAAATAGTTTACAGCGACATCAATAACAGCAGAAAACGCTCTGCGGTTATCCGCGCGACGACTCCACCCACGAATGCCTTTTTTAACGTGTTGTTGAGGTTCGGACCTGAAATCAATATTTTCTGCAACATGATTGCCATAAAGTATTCTGATTGAATTTTTATTTGCACCAAGTGACATCGTTTTTGTAGCGCTCAATAACCTGCTAGCTTTAGTTTGATCGACTTTAGCCATATTCAATAATCCTTCAAGAGCACTTTATTTGCTAATGAGTTAAACACATCCTGACGGTGACACGTAAACATAGTGTCGTAACGCAGTAGTTCCATTAAGTCATCACTAACTTTACCCAAACGAATGTCGGCAGATAATTCGTATGCCCAGGCGAATACTTTAGATTTTAACGTAGTGCTATCATCCCCCAGTCCTGGCGTAAAGGCAATTGTTCGCGGAAAGAGAACAACATCGTTAATTGCTTTAAGTGATGAAACGCCAACATCTTTTATTGCATCTGCGGTGGCAGGCTTTAATCCAAAAAATATGCTGACAAACTCAGGTGCAAGCATTGACATAAAGAAGATTTGAATAAAGTAATCATTTTGTATATCTACACACTTAGAGCGTAACTGCTGAATTTTTGTCGGATTATAAAAGTCTTCCCGGCCACACAGTAAAGTAACTTTTTCCCCAGCATTGTAAATACCGAAGTCAGCATCGTCACTGTCATATTCTCGAATAACGTTAGTGTCACCATCGACAACAGCCATAAAAAATTATCCCAGGAAATCTCTTTGCCTAAAGAACGTGGAACGAGGAAACTTCCCGGACGAGTTTCAACTTCAAATGCATTATCAGTCATTGTCCCAAATCCGTCTCCAAATAGACGGCGTTGCAAGAGTGGAGACCCTGATTGATACGAAGAAGATCATGGATAGGCAATAACATTAGGAATGCACGGTAACTACGAATAATCGAAACCTCGGTACGTAATAGTTTACCGAGCAAGTTACGCGTTATGTTATCTGATTCTGACATGTCGGATTGTCCTTGAGTCAATACAATAGTACAACTCTTCTACATGAAATTAAAGTTTGTTTTTTTGAAGTATGAAAAGCTACTTTTGGAATTTTAATACTGCCGATTTGAGTCTTAAAACTAACCATTCAACTATTCGCCTTACTTGTAACACTTTTTAAACAAATTGACCAGAATTTTATCAAAAAAAACTGAGCTTGCTAACGAACTGTGAAGCGCTTAAAAAAATCGCAAAACTTGCACTGTTATCGGCAGAAAGCAGCAATAACCTTAGCGATAAGAGCGAGCTAGCATGAATATTTTTCCGATTGATTAACAATGGCTATTACATAGGGTCACTTTTTGCTGAAAAGTGGCCCTATGGAGCCTCGACATAGGGTCACTTCTTTGTGAAAAGTGACCCTATGTAGACAGGACATAGGGTCACTTTTTTAAAAAGTGGCACTATGCGCAAAAAACCTAGGGTCACTTTTGATTAAAAAGTGGCACTAGATATATGTATAACTTAGTAAGTAAAACAGCACTTTTCAAATCACCGGATCAGGAATACCCATTGCAGAAAAAGCTACTTTTCTGCCGAACATAAGTACACCCCGCTATGCCGTTCCCGAGCTCATCTGGTGTTATTCACTATCGGTATGCATCGCACCAACGACACGCCCCTCATAATTCTCAGAAAAAAATCACTGAAAAAAGTCCTGTTTGTGAAAAAAAATAAAAACCACTTCGGTATAGTGATTTCACATCAGGAGGTCACATGTCTAATTCGAAACTAATAAAGTCACTTGAATTATCGCGCAGCTTAATGCGTTCACAAATCGAGGCTCTGCGGGAGGAGGCTGAAGACTTGTGTACAAATTACTGGATCGAGTGGAAAGAACGGAATCATCTGGAGATTAATTTACCCCGGCCTAGCAATACACTAAAACGTGAGTATCTGGGTTCGTATGCACCGAAACTAGAATTAATTGGTAATGCGAAAAAAGTCACTATCACCTGGCATAAGTTCAGTCTGTTTAAAACCAGGGCACCCAGCTATATGTCGAAACGGGTTTCTGCGATGAAAAACGGAAAATATTCAAAAAGCTGCTTTGTTAATCACGCGTCTTGGGAATATGAAATGATCGAAAAAACGGAGGGATTACTGGAACCCTACAGAGAATTACTTGAATTCTATCATGCTGCATATATCGAACTGGGACGGAAAATCCGTAAATACTCAAAATATGAGGTGGCACAATGACCGACGTATCAATAAATGAAACCGAGCAGAAAACTCCTGATGTAAATGCCCGCACCTCTCAGGCATCTGACAATACCCGAAAAGTCGTGCAAAGTAAAAATGAACTTTACGGCATGGCCACAGTAACCATTAAGCCAGGTACTCCCGATTTTAACCGTTTCCTTACGGCTCGGAATCGTTCCGTAATTAGAGGCTTTGATGATGTAAGTATTGCTATTTCATCATTATTCAGGACGGTTAATGCGGTAAGGCACCCCGAATTGGTGCAGGCAATTCAGGACTGGTTTAATGAATTGCACGACGAAAATAATTTAATGAAGGAGAATCTGGAACACCATATCGCCACTATTCACGTTGATGAAAGTGATCCATTCTTCTCATCAACTGAGTTTTCTCCGTTCCGATTTGAATCGGTCCAGTTAAACTTCAACAATCAAAATACAATGCGTTTTTATAAGCACATCTTTGAAATGAACAACCTTCTGACACAGATGTACAAATTCAACTCTCTGGGTCAATTACCGGTTAGCGATTACAACGTAATGGCGCACAATATTATTCGAAGTCTCAACATGTATATCGAACGGGTTAAGAAAACACTTAACGTATCCCGTCGTGTAAAAGGTGCTTACAGTCCCGATGAGTTTATCGAAAAGGTAAAACAGTACAAAAGCGTGCAGGCTTATATTGCTGCGGAACTGTCTGGTAAACGCCGCTAAGGATTATTTGATGAATTTCAGGGCGATCTTCTTAAGTATGCAACGAGTTTTAGGTATCTTCTCCAGACGGGAGAATGATGTAGTTGAGTTAATAAAGCAGGACCCTTCGAGTCTTTCGCCATTTGCTCAGATTGTAGGGGATCAAAAATACACTGTGCCAGATCACCCGAATCTTGAAGTCCTGAAATTCATTGAATACCCAACCCGACCTGCGGGGATACAAACCTTTAATGAGCAGTCTATTCTTTCTCTTTATAGAGATAAACTGCACTCTATTTCTATGATGCTCACAATAAGTGATGGTGACATCCGGGAGGATGCCTTTACCTTTACCAATCTGGTTTTAAAGCCACTGATTGAATACATCCGTTGGATTCATTTACTTCCTGCTTCAGAAAACCACCACCATAATGGTATTGGCGGGTTGTTATCTCACAGCCTGGAAGTGGCAATGATTTCTTTAAAAAATGCCAATCATTCTGAACTGCGCCCGATTGGGTATCAGGATGAAGAAGTCATTCGCCGAAAAGTCTATCTCTATGCCGCTTTTATCTGTGGTCTTGTGCATGATGCCGGGAAGGTATATGACATAGATATAGTAAGTCTCAATCTGAGTAAAACTTTAACATGGGCGCCAAGCTCGCAAAGCCTTCTTGACTGGGCGCGTGAAAACAATGTTGTCGAATACGAAATACATTGGCGGAAACGTATTCATAACCAACATAATATATGGTCCAGTGTTTTCCTTGAAAGAATATTAGATCCTGTCTGTATGTCATTCCTTGACCGGGTAATGACTCCAACTTATTGATAGTGTTTTATGTTCAGATAATGCCCGATGACTTTGTCATGCAGCTCCACCGATTTTGAGAACGACAGCGACTTCCGTCCCAGCCGTGCC
>NZ_JBJQLG010000029.1:0-29132 GCF_046486495.1 Escherichia sp. WS3227_2 | reverse complement strand
TGCCCATTCTGGCAATGGCACAGAAGTCGAATTGCCCCAGATAACCTGTGGTGGAAAGCTGAGTAACTTTGAGTTTTCCACCTATTGTCCTCCACGTACCGGATTGGCACGTAGGCCAGTGCCAATCCGGTACCTGGCGTAAAAGCAATTCTGGTAGTACGGTGATAACTGGTCGTATAGCAAATGGTCAGCAAATACCGCTGCCAACAGGATTTTCTGCCAGTCAGTGCTCATGGAGTGTGAGCAATGCAGAAAACCCTCAAGGTTGGAAGCCGAATTACTTTGCTGGATCAGTTGCAACTTATGATGCAAATCGAATTGTTAAATGTGGTTTTTATGATGAATACAATTTCCATAAAGGGACATTTAGAGCTGATTTAACCGGAAAATGTAGTTATGTCGTCGCGTGTCAGAACTGAGATTAAATTGCTGGCGCTGCTGGCCTACGTGCCAATCCGGTCGGTGGTCAGGGGGTAATAAAATTAATTACTCAGCATGTAATTGGTACAAATCATCCGTAGCAATGAATCACTTTATCGGCGGTAAGAGTGGTGGTTCGATCTATTACAAGCCGATTCAATGTCCGACTGGATACATTATGACTGGAACACGCATGTACGGTATTGGTGATGGTGTTGATGAGGAACATGTCGATGCCTACTGTTGCCCCTTTAATTAAACTCCAGCACCAGGAAGATTGAGGCATGTGACTGATATGGTCCCACCAGACTCATAATTTCCCCAAGCATAATTACTCACATACCAAACGTTGTTTTGGTCGGAATATACCTGTTGAAAACCACCAAAGGGTGAGCCATTCAGGTAAGTCCATGAGCAATATGCATGGACCCCGAGCCTTAAATTACGAGTGTTTTTAGCTATGTTGTAGGTCTGCGTTGTGAATTGAATTTTAGGAGCGCCCCAGGTACCGGATTGGCACGTAGGCCAGTGCCAATCCGGTACCTGGAGAAAGGTAGGATCTGGTGAGCTTCAAATTGCTACAGCACAGGCGACAGGTTGGCGCTTTCCTGGAGCAACAGCTACCTGTCCAACTGGAAAACGTGTTACAGGTGGCGGCGGAATATGCACCTCACGAACTGGTTACATATGGCTTACCAGGTCATTCCCATCAGCCAATAACTCATGGTCGGCTGCGTGCGATACAACCGAAGATCAGAATGGTTCAATAACTGTATATGCCATTTGCCAATAAGCTATTTCAAGCAAGTAATCTTCATAAAGTAGGACGAATACTGTGTGTAGTTTTTGGCTTGCCAAGTCATCTCGCCGTTAGAGTCAGGCATGTCAATAGGAACGACTTCTGTTTCTGCCATTTCACGCCCGTCAATACGATAGGTGTTAATACACAGTTTAAACCTCCCTAAGACCTGTGTGTTTTTGGGATATAACGTAAATGTTTTTATATTCGTCCATATCGACGCTGATGATGATTTCCAGGTACCGGATTGGCACGCTTGCAGAGAATGATTGTTGGCATTATTTTTTCCTCTTTTGAGGTTAGCATGCCGTCTCCACGCATCCGTAAAATGTCCCTGTCACGCGCACTGGATAAGTACCTGAAAACAGTTTCTGTTCACAAGAAAGGGCATCAACAGGAGTTTTACCGGAGCAATGTTATCAAGCGATATCCCATTGCCCTTCGGAATATGGACGAAATAACAACCGTTGATATTGCTACATACAGAGACGTTCGTTTAGCAGAAATCAACCCCCGAACGGGTAAAGCCATTACAGGTAATACTGTACGTCTTGAACTCGCCCTTCTGTCATCTCTGTTCAATATTGCTCGTGTTGAATGGGGAACCTGTCGTACTAACCCGGTTGAACTGGTTCGCAAGCCGAAAGTATCCTCCGGACGAGATCGTCGGCTAACGTCTTCAGAAGAACGTCGCCTTTCTCGCTATTTCCGCGAAAAAAATCTGATGTTGTATGTCATTTTCCATCTTGCCCTTGAAACAGCCATGCGGCAGGGCGAAATACTGGCCTTACGTTGGGAACACATTGATTTGCGCCACGGTGTGGCTCATTTACCTGAAACCAAAAACGGTCACTCACGGGATGTTCCTCTGTCCAGACGTGCCCGTAACTTTCTTCAGATGATGCCCGTTAATCTCCACGGCAATGTTTTTGATTACACCGCATCCGGCTTTAAAAATGCCTGGAGAATAGCCACACAACGACTTCGCATCGAGGACCTGCATTTTCACGATCTACGGCATGAAGCAATAAGCCGCTTCTTCGAACTGGGTAGCCTGAATGTAATGGAGATTGCTGCAATATCAGGACATCGTTCCATGAATATGCTGAAACGGTATACTCATCTTCGTGCATGGCAACTGGTCAGTAAGCTTGATGCCCGCCGGCGGCAGACACAAAAAGTGGCAGCATGGTTTGTGCCGTATCCTGCCCATATCACGACCATCGATGAAGAAAATGGGCAGAAAGCGCATCGTATTGAGATCGGTGATTTTGATAACCTTCACGTCACTGCCACAACGAAAGAGGAAGCAGTTCACCGCGCCAGTGAGGTTTTGTTGCGTACACTGGCCATTGCAGCACAGAAAGGCGAACGTGTCCCATCTCCCGGAGCGTTACCTGTTAACGACCCTGACTACATTATGATTTGCCCTCTGAACCCGGGCAGCACCCCGCTGTAAACATCATTCAAAACACATACAGAAAGGCGAGTTGCAACAACTCGCCAAACACATTCGATCTGCATGATCGAAATTATTCGTTTCACCAGAAAAAACACCGAAGATACAATAACCACATGAGCTGAAAAGACTTTTTCAGTCGGAGGAACAATGAGACTGAATACGACCGGTATTGCGGCCCGAATGATGCTCTCGCTGGACAAAAAAGCAATCGGCGAAAAACTCATCAACGGTCGTCAGATAAACCCGACACCTCTGCAGGTCCGTTACCCACAAGGGGTAAGAGAAGTTCTGGGGATAATGAGCGAACAATTAGCCATATCCACCGCTGATTTAACCCGAATCCTGCTTGAGGATGCTCTTCATAATATGTTTATGCCTGCGGATAACACCACAGGAAACATAATAAGCAGAATTGAATACATCATGCTGTCGCATGATATAAATGCGCCATTACTGGCAACATTGCTGTCGCCATGGAATATCCGCTCCACGGTTATACAGGACCCGGCCAGACTTGCAGACTATCTTTCAGCTGACGCTCTCGAACATCTTGCTGAATGTTTTAATCTCAATCCGGACTGGCTGAATGGCCATGAAAACTATCCGATAGCGTTGTCCGGTGAATGGCCAGATACTGCTGATAATTTCAGAATGCTTATTAATAATAGCAGCAACACTGAAGTTATTTTCTGGCATAGTTTCCCCTTCGCAGGAAACACGAAAAGAGAATATTGCGGGGTAATATTGAGACAGGAAAAAGAAATAAATGGCTCTGTAATATATCCGGCACTATCATTATCACCAACACTTCTGAACGATGAAAAAAGAAAATGGTTAACTGAATATACAACCAGGCAGAATACAACAATGTCTTTGCGACGCGTCACGTTGAGACCTGGCCTTGCCGAGAACCTTATTACAGGGCAAATACTACCTGTTAGCTTATTTAATACGTCTTTATTACCCTGGTAAATACCAGATAGTACCAAAGTAAAAAATTACGGCACATCCGTGTCATAGCGTTGTTTTGTCTAAATTCTGATAAACAGGAAATTAAATGATGAAGAAAAATCATATTACCCGCACCATCATTGCATCTGCTGTATTATTTTCCTTTAACGCTGCAGCAGCGACGTCATATTTTGAAGCGCGTAACGATGCAATGGGTGGCACCGGGGTAGCATCTTCCCATTATGGTGTGGCACCTCTGGCAAACCCGGCTTTACTGACAAAGCACAACAGCAATGATGATTTCAGCCTTCTTCTGCCGTCTGTTGGGGCACAAGTTGCTGATCCTAATGATGTATCAAATAAAGCTGATGATGTTAAAGATGACTGGGATTTGTTTGACAGTGCTGTAGATAACCAGCATGGCGTACAACAGGCAGCGGCAAATCTTAAACATCGTCTGCAGGAATTCCGCAATATCAATGCAGATGCTCAGGTAGGTGTATCAGCTGTAGCAGCCATGGCAAATGACACTCTGCCGTTTGCCCTTATGGTCAAGTCTTACGGAACTGTCAGCGTAAACGGAAAAGTAAACGATGCAGACCTGGATTATCTGGACAAAGTTGCCAATGGAACAATTACCGACGTCGATAAGAATGCCCTGACCTCACGCGCATTCGGGCGTGCAGCTGTAATTACCGACGTCGGAATTTCATTTGCCAAAGAACTGGAAACGGCCGGACAAAAATGGTCTCTTGGCGTCACACCAAAATATCAGCGTGTGGACCTGTTTAACTACAACGTAACGGTTCGTGATTACGACAAAGACGATTTTGACGGTGACAAGTACCACAACACGAAAAACGGATTCAACGCCGATATTGGTGCTTATACAGACCTGAATGACAACTGGACTGTCGGTCTTGTTGCCCAGAACATCATTCCACGCAGTATTGATACTAAAGTCGTCAATGGCTTTAAAGAAACCTTCAAAGTTCGTCCACAGGCAACCGCCGGTGTATCCTGGCATAATGACCTGTTTACCACTGCTCTTGACGTTGATCTGACTCCTGCCAGTGGCTTCACTTCTGACAGCAAACGTCAGTTTGCAAGTGTTGGTGCTGAATTTAACGCATGGAAATGGGCGCAATTGCGTGCCGGTTATCGTCAGAACATGGCATCAAACTCCGGAAGCGCCTTCACCGCTGGCGTTGGTATCTCTCCATTTGACGTCGTACATATCGATGTTTCCGGCCTGGTAGGAACTGACCACGATTACGGTGCAATGGCACAACTTCAGTTCACTTTCTGATTACTGTCCCCGCCCCCGGCACTAAACCCGGGGGTATTTTTATATTCATTTTAAATAACATGATGAAACCACGTTCTTCTTATTCAAAGACAGCATTCATTCTTTTATTTTCTGTTTTCCTGGTAGCTGCAGTGACAAAAGCAAAAAGCTCGCTTCCCGATATCACCCTAGAACAGGCAAAAGAAATTAATGCTGATAACACCGTTATTTTCCTTTTCCGCCATGGAGAACGTTGCGACCGTTCAGATATGCCATGCTATTCGGATAAAAGCGGAATCACTATTACCGGTACAGAGAAAGCACAGCAGGAAGGTATTAAGTTCGCAACAATCTTCAGTGAATATGATATTTACTCCAGCAATGCGGTAAGAACCATACAAACTGCAAAATTCTTCTCCGGTAAAGACCCCGTCGTTATGGACAGTTTATCAGACTGCAATAATGATCTTTATAAGACGCTTGAATCAATCGCAAGAGAATCTCATAAAAGGAACATAGTAATAATGACACATAATCATTGTTTATCATTTCTGGCCAGAGATAGGCTCGGCAAGAAATTCAAACCGGCGTACCTTGATGCCCTGATCATGCATTACGATGGTACCCGGCTCATACTTGACGGAAAATACAACAAAGAGGCATAGAGGATATTTGAATTTACATAAATTCTGATATACTCAGTAAGATACAAGAGTGTACGGGCACATGTGCCTGTCTGAATTGCAGGTCATCCGGACGAGGGCCGGGAACTGTTTCAGGGACAAGCGCCGGTACGTTCGATTCATAAATCGTCGAGTCATCCATCATGGATCGATTCGGCGCGGAGCGTTAAAGATTACGCTCATATTCGTTTTATGTCTGACGACACATCAACCAGCCAGTATCAGGAATAATCACCTTCAGTAAACTATGAGGCTATTTACCTGGCCACACTGGCATTTATTTCCGGTAACGCAAGTATAGCCGGAAACAAACATCATCCTGTCTGTACCGGAGCACCGGTATATCCCATTCTGATTTAACTGCTCAGGAATTATTATGAACCGTATTATACCTGCGGGGTGTCTTGCCGCCCTTTTTCTGGCTGGCTGCAACTCCCCTTCTCAGCATACTCCTGTTCCGCGTAACTACGGTGCTGCCTCTGATGTGGCGGTTACCCGGCACACTCAGTACACATTATGGGACAAAGGTGTGTTTTCCGGCCAACTTCCGGTTTCAACGGGGTCTCATCTTCTGACAGCTAACAGCGATCGCCTTTCCTTTGACTGGGAAGGTGATGCAATTGAATTACTGAACGAACTGGCCAGAGTCAGGGGGATGCAGTTTAACTACAATGGTGTCCGCCTGCCGTTACCAGTCAACCTTCACGTCCGGGATATGACGTTTTCCAATACGTTGAGACTTATTGAAGCCCAGACAGCCTGGAGAGCAACAATCCATCAATATCCGGGCTTGTTACAGGTCAGCTTCATGCAGCCGGAGAACCGGAAAAAATGAAAGCACTCACCTCTCTCATTTTGCCAGTAATACTGCTTACTGGTTGTTCTTCTTCCCCTACCATCTCGCCAGGTGGTGTCAATACGCCACCACCTGACATTAATGCATGGCTTAAACCACGAAGTGAAAAGCCGGATAGTCTGTCAGAAACACGCTGGAAAATGCTGACCGACGCAGGTAAAACGCTTGGATTTCGTGGTGGCAAGGCTCAGCGTTCATGGGAGCTGATTCAGGCACTCAACGCCCGGGAAAGCACACTTAATGCCTTATACGATTTCCGGCCACTGATTAGCCCGGAAGGCTGGCTACCACCGGTTATTGATGAAGCACAGGACGTAGCTCATATCACGCCAGATCAAATCCGGACCTCTTCCCGGGTCTGGACCATCATTCGCCCTGAACGCTTTGTCAGCAATCCACCGGGCTGGCGTGACTGGCTTCTCCGGGGGCTTTCAACAACAGCCACTCCGGGTACAGAAGGCAGCGTCGTTCCAGAAGACAGCGTGCAACGAAAAGTGTGGGAAACCGCATTACGGCAGGGATGGCAGGAAGGAAGACAAAACGCCGACCTGACGCTTGAAGCCAACCAGAAAACCCTCACCCGTGATTACCGGGGCATGATGCTGTACTCACTTCTCTGGCGTCAGGGCATGATCACCCGTCCGGATGTTTCTGATCAAATGCAAACCGTTACAGGTGACGGGAAAAAACTGGTCACTGGAGATCGTGTTCGTCGCCTTAAAAATCATGCGGAATTCAATCTTCAGAAATCTCACTGGCGTCCGCTTATAGGCACTGAAGGAGGCTCCCGATGAATATTCCTGATGAGTTTGGTCTTTTTCCGTTTCAGCGTTTCACTGCAGATGAATTACGGCATTTCTTTGTCTGGTGTGCCGCACATAAAGTCAGTGATGTGGATCTGACCGGTGGGTCACCTGTATCTGTCAGTCGCTTTGGCCGACGGGTGCGTTGTTCCAGTGCAACGTTACCAACCACACTCATGTCCTCCCTGATTGATGAACTGTTCGGTCGGGAAGTCGTTCCCCGCGTTCTGGCAGGCAATCCGGTTGACAGGACGATACAGATTAACGGGGATGCATCCGGTCGCTATGGTCTTAAACGCGGAGAACGCATCCGGTTACGCTCTCACCTCATTCAGGGCACATCTGGTGCAGAGGAGAAAGCAGTCTCAATAACCATGCGTGTCATCCCGACAGAAATACCGGACATTCTCTCCATGAACATTGAACCAGACCTGCTTGAAGCAATGGTCTGCAAAAGCGGTCTGGGATTTGTATGTGGTGAAACCGGGTCAGGAAAATCAACGCTGTGTTCAGCACTGTACCGTTACATTATGGACAATTTCCCCGACGCCAAAATCGTGACATATGAAGACCCGGTGGAATATATCCTGGGAAATGAAAACGATCTGCTCCCACCGCATCAGGCAGAAATCGGGCGTGATGTGGTCAGTTTTGCTGCCGGACTGCGTTCTGCTGTACGACGTAATCCCGAAATTATCGGTGTTGGTGAGATCAGGGATAACGAAACCGCCGACGCAGCGGTACAGGCAGGCAACACCGGGCATTACTGCCTGAGCACCATGCATACGAAATCTCCTGGTGAAACGCTGGCACGTCTTCTTGGGCTGTTTCCCCCTGTCATCAGGGATTCGATGGCCTGGGCTGTCCTGTCACTGTTGCAGTTCATTCTGGTTCAGGTTCTGGTCAGAACAAATGACGGTGGTCGTAAAGCCGTCCGGGAATATATCGTCATTAACGATGAGCTTCGCGACAATCTTTCCGGAATGCCGCATGCAGAGTGGGGGCATCACATTGATGCCATAATCCGGCAGGAGAAGCGCCGTATCCGGGACCAGATTCTGGAAATGTATATCCGGAATGAAGTTGACCGAAGAGAAGCGATTCTTTTTATCCCGCCAGGGGAGTTACGGTCATGAAAAGAGAAGGTTTCTGGCGATATGCAACACCGCCAGTCAACATCCAGGGCGTACCTCTGCCGTTCACCATGATTTATCTGTTTATATGCCCCTTTCCCTCCAAAACAACCTTCTGGATTTGCACCGGCATCATTTTATTTTTCGTCATTCTCGACCGTTCAGGCTGGACTGTCAGAACGATCTGTACTCGCATTTTCAGCATTCTGAGAGGGGCCATCGCCTCCGGTCGTCCATGGTGGTATCGCCACCATACGGAATCACCACGAGACTGGACTGGCCTCGATTAAATTCTGGAGTCTTTATGTCAGGTAAAAAAACTATCGTTACTCTGCTCCGGGTATCGCTACTGGCATGCCCGTTACTGTTCACGACACCATCGTTTGCAATGATCGACACGCCATCCGTGAAGGTCGGCTTTTCTCCTGAAGGAAGCGCATCCGCTCTGGTGCTTGACACAATCAACAGTGCGGAAAGCTCCATCAGGATGATGGCATATTCCTTCACCGACCCGGATGTAATGCATGCGCTGGCAAAAGCGAAAAAACGCGGAGTGGACGTCCGTATTGTTGTTGATGACAAGGGGAATACGAACCGGGCAAGTCAGGAAGCGATGAAATATATCAACCTGCTGGACATTCCTCTCCGGACTGTAGATGCCTTCCCCATCCATCACGACAAAGTCATCATTGTTGACGGAAACACGGTTGAAACTGGCTCCTATAACTTCTCTCGTGCTGCTGCACGCAAGAATTCAGAGAATGTCGTTGTGCTCAAGAATATGCCGGATGTAGCCGCACAATATCTTGAACACTGGCAGGATCGCTGGAATAAGGGTACAGACTGGAGACCCTGACAAACATTTCTCCCCCGATTTTCTATCCCCCCAGCCACCCCCGGCTTCCGGCGGTGGTTTTTTTCCGTCTTTTTTCAGGAGAAGCACTCATGCCGTCTGTATCCCGCTACCGCACCTGGCTTGCCGTGCCTGCAGATGAAATAGAAGATCTCAAAAAAGCACATCCCCCGATGAACGGGCACACGCCCGTCATCTGGGACAAGGAGCACAAACTCTGGTTCGCCCGCCCGGGGGCGGACCTGTCCAGGCTGGACCGCTGGCTGCCCCGGCCACAGGACGTCTCCATGAACGGCAGTGATCCGGTCACCGAGTTTGCCCAGGTTCTGGAGAATGCCGGACTGGTTCTGAAAGAACTGCCGGTCATGGACGGGAAAATCCACCGTGTCCCGACCGCCGATGACAAAAAAGGACAAAAAAGTGGCGCATATCGCGGATTCCTGGACGGCAGACCTGCCGGCTGGTACAGGGATTATCGCAGCGCGGATAATTCGCCGATCACCTGGACCTTCTCCGGCGGAGAACAGACAGATCCCCGCGCAAGACTCCACCTGAAAGCGCATTCAATGCAACGCAGGGAGGACGCGGAGCGGGAACTGAAAGCACAGTACAACCGACAGGCCGCGTATGCCCGCCGCTATATCAACAAATGGCCGCAGGCCACAGCACATGAATACCTGACCCGGAAAGGCATTCAGGCTGCACCGGGGGTGCGGGTAAACAACAAAAATGAACTGGTTATTCCCTTCAGTAACCGTAACGGCGCGATACGCTCTTACCAGCGTATTCCGGTCACCGGGGGGAAAGATGCCCGCATCCTGATAGATTCGGAGAAAACCGGTAACTGGTTTGCGCTGGGCACACCGCGCAACGGTCAGCCGGTACTGTTTGCCGAGGGCTATGCCACTGCGGCCTCCCTGCACGAAGCCACGGGCCTTCCGGTACTGATGACGGTGGATGGAGGCAACATGATTGCCGTTGCCGAAAATGCCCGGCAAAAGTGGACGCAAAGCCCCTTTATCTTCTGTGCCGACAACGATCATGCAATCCGGGTTAACAAAGGTATCGTCAGTGCAACAAAAGCCGCAGAACTGACAGGAGGATCGGTCATCTTTCCTGCGTTCACCGATGCCGAAAAAGCGCAGGGGCTGACCGATTTCAATGACCTGGACGCAAGCCGGGGACGGGCCGCTTTTCAGCATGTCATCAACGCCCAGTTAGAACACATCGGGGTTTCCACCCCCAACAGTAACACCCCGGAAATGCGCGAGGCACTGGTGATAGGCAACCTCGTTTTTACACCGGTCCACACTGAGGAAAAAACCATGACTCCGACAGAATATCCTGAAACATCACCCGATACAGGGCACAGCCATGACCAGGGACCTTCTCTGCCGTCCGCCACGCAGCAGGAACAACCAGCTGCTTCCAGCAGTAACATTGCTGATGAAACACAGTCATTTACCAGTCACGCCACTGAAAATAACGGCAAAGATGAGCGGCACGCTGATAACGTTCAGGCGCAAACGGAAAGCTCTGTAGTTCAGGACTCCCCTGCAGAATCACTGGCGTCCCCGGAAAGTACAACGGCGTCTGCCCCTGATGAACCCGCTCATCCGGCGGAACCTCCGGAAAAAGTTGTCTCGGTGGCCACAGATAAAGACTGGCGTGAATTTGAAGCTGAACTGTCACAACCGGAAAAAAACGAGTCACAACAGGAATCCGGCACTTCACCTGAAATACCGGCCCCTGCTGCCACCACCGCATCCCCTGAAGACAGTCCCTCATCTGAAACCATGAATGAATCAGCCGAGCCATCACCTTCCCCTGATGCAGTCAAAGAGGAAATGACCGTGATGACGGAGCCTGATGACAAACAAAGCACCGGAATATCCCCGGATACTCCCCGGGAAGAGGCGGTCAACCATGTAACTGAAGACATTCCCCTTCAGCCAGAGCCGTTCCTTCCTGAGTCAGATGGCCCCGAAGAATACGAAAACTACAGCACATATCAGGAGCTGATGAACAATGAAAATCCTGAGCATCTGCAGGAAAACAGTGATATGCCGTCGCAACCGGACACAGGCCACGTTCAGGCTGATGAGTCAGAACTTCAGGCCACAACAGATACAGTAGAACCGGCTGTCCGGGATGACCCCACTCCACAGCAACCTGTTCAGAGCACATCATCTTCTGATAATACTTCATCGTTTCTCGACAAAGCGCGTGGCTTTTTTACGCGTAAAAAAACGGATTCCCAGGCGCATGAGAACAGTGATCCCACACCCTCACCGGAAACCACGACGACCACACCGGCACCTGACAGTATTGTCTACGCCCCGGAACGCCCTGATGCACCGATATCGCTCAATCTGGACGAAATCATTAAATCGCTGGAAGGTGAAGAACGAGCAGACAGAACCGTCCTGTACAAACTGGATGGCAAACCTGCCTTCATTGACCGGGTAAACCGGCTGGAAATGGTCAACGGTGCCAGCAATGACGATCGCAGTGTTCTGGCTGCACTTGCTGTGGCCACTGATTTTTATGGTGGTGTCATTGAGCTGACGGGCAGTGATGCCTTTAAGCAAAAAGCGATGCAGTTGATCATCGAGCACAACATCAAAGTGCGCATGAAATTCCCGGATCAGCGAGCGGCGCTCGAAAAATTACGCAAGGAAATGGCTGTCGGTAAGGATACTGTTGTCACCCATAAGCCAACACCGGAACTTAACCGGAATACCCCTGAACAACCAGCAGTCCCAGACCCTGTTCAGGAAAAAGAAGCCACACAATCCCCGGCGTCCCCAGTAGCCCCTGAAGCATCAACCGTCAGCACCGTCCCTGCATCATCACCGGCTGAACCTGGCAAAACGGCAGATGCGGCACAAGGTGAAGAACCACCAGGAAAACTTCGCCCGGGAGAGAGCGTGACTGCCGTACTGCACAATTTTGGTCGTGCTGAATATGCACCCGGCAAAGGAGAGAGTTTCTTTGTTGAGCTTAAAAACCGCAGTGGCAGCAAACTCTACTGGGGGGAACAACTGGAAAGTCTGGTCAAAAACCATCAGAAAGGTGACGTGGTGACACTGACACTTCAGAACCGCGAACAATTCATCCTCCCGGGAGAGCAAAAAGCACGTTTCCGGAATAAGTGGTCCATGGAGTCAGTTACCAACGGGATCTCGGTATCACATGATAATCCGGATAAAGGTCAGCGTATTCAGGCGATTCCGGTCGAAACCTTTATGAAAGTGGCTGCGCAAATCAGCCAGGGGTGGCCCGAAGAGATGAAAGCGTTACGTATGCCAGAAAACGTCGGCTCACATCTGTTTATCGGTGAAGACCGACATCCGGTCTCCGCGCCACAGAACGCAAATCAGGTAACAGAAATAACCAGCGCAGCCCCTGACAAGCTGACACCTGTTCTGGGATCAGTGGATAAGGATACGCGTGAACTCAACCTGCTACTTGTCCAGAGTGCCGATGAACATCTGCAGGGTGTGGTCCGGCTGAACGGCACATTGTATCCGGCACTGGCCACCCCATCAGCCGACAACAGTCAGCTGGTTATCAATGCGCTGACCGACAAAGGTTTACGCTTTGCAGGTTATGGTGAAGCGGTAAACCACGATGCTGACAGCACGAATCGCCCTGCACCGGAGCTTATGCAGTTTCATCTGAAAACCCGGGAAGAACCGCTTTTTGCTGCTGTCTACACGCCGGAAAAACAACCTGATGCGTTGTACCGGAACCTGGGCTTCGAGCAGTCATGGCAGCAGTGGTCCAACAGCCAAAAGCCGGAGGACAGGCAGGAAAAAACTCTGCATCAGGATCTCTCCCACAGCCCCGGCCGATGAGCCGGTAAGGAAGCCATATGAACATGCATAAGTCTCTGGTTGCCGTGCTCGGCCTTATCCTGATTTCATCCACGGCAAGTGCTGCAACCTGTCGTGCGGGTAGCGCGGCACAGGCCGGTAGTAATACAGGATATGAGCGAGCACGTGCAGCTGCGGATGCATGGTCACAACGTGAAAACGATGTTTCCTCATCCCTGCAGTCCTGTCTGTCACGAATCAAAAAAATCAGCATAAACCTCCCCCAGTTCCCCAGCCTTGACGACATTCTGTCGCAGCTGGAAAACCAGGTCTGCGACGCGGTCGTGGACAAGGTGAATGAAAAGCTGCCGGGGAATATTGATCCCTGGAAGGACTACAACCTATGACCGAAAATACCGAGCCATCCTCGCCATCACATCCGGCACCTGACCCGGAAATACTGAAGAGCACAATCAGGGCTATGAAGCAGTCAGAACAGCGGGCAAATAATGTCCCTGCGCTGATAAAAGCGCTTTTATGTACGGGCACATGTCTTCTTATCAGTATTACTGGTAACGCCATTCAGTACTGGCACTCAACGAATGTGGAGCGCGAATATTTCGCTACAGACAATGGTCGTCTGGTCAGGCTGGCACCAACAAGTCAGCCAGCATGGAGTCAGAATGATGCAATGGCCTTTGGCAGCCAGGCACTGGCGACCGCATTCAACCTGGATTTTGTGCACTATCGTTCACAGATCTCCTCCCTGTCTCCGCGTTTTTCTGACGAAGGTTTTGTCGGATATGTGAATGCATTACAGGCATCTAACATTCTGGAGACGATCAAGAAAGAGAAGATGAATCTGACCGCCACGACAGGTGCTGGCGTTCTGGTACGACAGGGACAAATGTCCGACGGCGTATGGTTCTGGACATTCCAGTATCCTGTCCGTATGCGTCTGGTCGGCCAGACAACCAGCAAGCCAGAACAGTCTTTTGTTTTCGAAATCACCATCCAGCGTGTTGACCCCAGACTGAAACCATCCGGTATGGAAATCCGGCAGATGATCTCCCGTAACGCCGGACCGAACTCCTGAGATAAGTAATATGCAATCACGTTATTTACTGAGCACACTGCTCCTGGTGTGCAGCGCCGCCACGTCTGCAGATAACGCAGGATGGCAGAACGCACGCACACCACAAACGACAAATTCTGCCAGCGATCACGTTCAGAACACCTCCCAAAACACCGGAGGTGTTCCGGCAACACTGGTAAAAGGTGAGCTGCCTGCCCCCGGGCAGGCCAGCCCGCTGGTACAGGATGCGGCAAGGCTTGATTCTGAGCTCTCCGCCGATGAGATTCGCTCACTACGCAGTCTCATGGCGGATAACGAGCGGGCCATCAATGCGCCCATCACCAGTGTTGTACCCCGTATCAGCTCTCTGACAGTTAATCTGTCCCCCGGTGCCAGCCTTCCTCTTGTTCGCACAGCCATGAACAACCTGAGCGTGGTGACATTTACCGATATCAACGGTTCACCATGGCCACAATCCGATCCTCCTTATAACGCGGCACCAAAACTCTTTGATGTGCAGTACAACGAGAACATGGTGACAATCACACCATTGCGGCCATGGGCATCCGGAAATATTTCTGTCTACCTGAAAGGTCTGTCGGTACCGGTCATCCTGAACGTAACCAGTGGCGAAACAGATACGCCGTCATCCAGTCAGGAAATGGACAGTCGTCTGGATCTGCGAATACCACGGCAGGGACCAACCAGCCCAGTTGTCTCCATCCCGACGGATAAGATCGCCCTGCATGATGCAACATTACAGGCATTTCTGGATGGTATTCCTCCCCGGGACCCTTCAGTTAAGAGGCTGAAATTCACAGGTAATGTCCCGGATACAACGATCTGGCAACACGGCGATGACCTTCTGGTTCGTTCCCGGGCGATGTTGCGCGATGAATTTGAACAGACCTTGTCCTCTGCCGACGGAACTCATCTCTGGAAACTTCCCGTCACCCCACTACTGACTTTCTCTGTGAATGGCCAGTCCGTTCACGTGACACCAGAACTGGAGTAATCATGAGTGCTGAACAGGATGCCGGTAAATCCGGAAAGAAACTGGCTGCCCTGCTTGGACTGGGCAGCATCATCTTATTTGGCGGCGGCTATATCGCGTTTTCCAAACTATCAGGGAGTAACAGCGATATGCAGTCAGCCGTGAACATTAACAGTGCAGCAAGCGGCGGAACGCGCAGCGTTACCGAAACGCCTCACTATCGTGAACTGTTAAGAGCGGATAATGAACGAGGGGCCGCAGCTGCAGCCCGCAATAATCAGACGTTCATTGCCAGTCTTCCACAGGGGCTTGATATTCCGGACACTCCGGAAAAGCAACAACAGCCTGCAGCAAAACCGGAAAACTATGCTCATCGCCAGGCTTCCGGCACACCACAGGAGGATCGAGCAGCCAGTGAAAAACGTATGGAGCGGCTGCAAAAGCTGATTGTAAGAATAAAAGATCAGCATCCTGCCGGTAGTACACCAACCATAGCAACGACTATGTGGAATAAATCTCCGGCAGAAACAACAGGGCAGAATGGTACGCAGCAATTCGCATTACAGAATGCCAGCCTGTCCACGCCTGTAGCAGAAAAAGGGATACAACTGATACCTGCTCTGACCCGTATACCGGCATATATTGATACTGCAGTGGATTCTGATAACCCGTCATCCAAGGTTATCGCAACCATTCCCGCTGGCCCCTGGGCAGGGGCAACGCTGTTCAGTCCGGGAGTCAAACTGGTGGGTAACGGCGTGGAGATCCATTTCGACCGGATGAGCTGGAACGGCATGGACCTTAAGGTCAATGCATATGCTCAACGGGAAGACAACCTGATGTCATCCGTGGCCAGCAATGTGAATACACGCTGGTTTAAACATATCATTCTGCCGTCAGTGTTAGGAGGTGTGGGCAGTATTGGCACACTTTATAAAGATGCCAACACGCAGGTTATTCAGGGTAACTATGGCACGGTTACCGGACGCGTGGGAATGCCCAGTGGTGAAGCTGTTGCGGGCGTTATTGCCGGTGGTATGGCGGAAAGAGGAAGTCAGATATTAACCCGCCAGGCAGAAAGTGAGCCCTATAAACAGGTAGAAGTGTATCAGCATGAAGTCGTATCAATTCTGTTTGTTGACCCGGTAATGACAAACGACGCCAGGTCATCTTCCCTTTCCAGTGGCATTTCCCCTTCAGTTAATCGTACATCACAGGCGGAACAACGCTCGCAGGCACGAATGCAGACAGCCATGGAGCAAAGAAAAGCTGTGATGCAACGTCGGTATGATGAACAACCGGAGACACCATAATGAAACCTGAAACAGAAATAGATGAAACCGGCAGCTTCGGTGAACCCGAAGAGAAACCCGCCCCCTTCTGGAAACGTTCCGTCTGGGGGATATCTGTAGCAACATGGGGGCTATGTGCAATCGTGTTGCTCGCAGCCATATGGTATCTGTTCCTGAGAGCGCCATCGGAAACAGGCATGCCTCCGTTTAATGATGCGGATGCTGGCGTACAGACCTGGCAAACCACACAAGAATCATCACCTTCCGTTCAGTCCACTGAGACTATGACTGTCCGGACAGGAGAAGATATGAGCCAGCTTGCCCGGGATGTAAAAACAGAGCTGGATAACCGCGATGAAAAAATTCAGGCAACACTGAATATGCTTCACGACAGCATTAACAAGCTGGGCGAAGCTATAAAAAAGGATGAAGAATACGCACAGGAAACACGCCGTCAGCTGGATGATATCCGGAGCCGCCTGAACGGAATAATGACACAGAAAAGCGTCACTGAATCCTCTTCCACACCGCATCCAGCAAAGAAAAAAACGTCGTCTGTACTTAACGGAATGAAAATCATGTCGATGGAAACTGGTATGGCCTGGATTCGCTGGCAGGGTAGTACCTGGGCTGTCAGAGAAGGTCAGACGCTGGGCAATGTGGTGATCCAGCGGATTGATCCGACTACCCGGACCATCATCACCAGTGCAGGGACGTTACGCTGATGAACATGGATGCCCTGACCGCCATTGAGAACTTTGCCAGCAGTATTTTCAGTGCCGGAATGGATTTCCTGTTTACCTGGGGAGAATTCATCGGGGTGATCAGCATGATTACCCTGTTTGCCCGCGCCCGTTCAGCCGGTCCGGTAAAAATGTCTCCCGGAAAATTTATTGCGGGGATGTTAACCAGCTGCATGCTCGTATCACTCCCGGCAATGATTAACGCCGGAGGCGTACAAATGGGATTCAGGGCTGACTCATTTGGCCCGATTGCATATGTACAACCTCAGACGTTTGGCGCTGCTGCTGGCGCAGCAAATGCAGTTCTGTCGCTGGCCAAGCTGGCCGGTGTTGGATTTGTAATGAACGGGATATCCATCTGGCGCAAGGCCGGACTCGATGGACATACCGCACTGAGTGCCAGTGAATCCGTCAGTAAGGGAAACGTCAAATTTATTGCCGGCGTCCTGCTGGTCTTTATCGATCGTGTCCTCAATGCCCTGCTGGCAAGCATTGGAATCGTCTTCTGATTTTTTTCACCTTCATATAAACCACTGATATATCCATTTAAGGAGAAACTATGTCACGTATTCGTGTCGTAGCGGCCCGTCTGTACGCCGCATTTATCCACGCACAACTGTTTGTAATGTCATGCCGGAGCAAACTGACTAAGTTCCTGCTGCTCATTCCCATGATGTTGCTGCCCAAAGCCGTTCTTGCCGATGGAGATCTTGCCGATATGGTTCGCAATGTCGAACAAGGTGCCAAAACAGCACAGTCATCATCACTGACTATTGCGCAGTTCATCGGCGTAATTCTGTTTCTCGGGGGCCTGATTGGCCTGAAAAAAGTTGGGAAACAAGGGGGGATGGGACTGGCTAGTTGCATTGTATCTATCGTCATTGGGGCGGTACTTGTCGCCGGACCTGAAATGATGAGTCGCAGCCAGAAACAGTTGGGGATTTCCTCAATTTCCATTGGCTAATCTTGTCCAGGGCACTGGCATTTATCCGGTGCCCTTCCTGTTCGGCAATACAAGGAGGCACATATGTCTGCCTGGAGCCCGGAGCACATAACGTTACGACGAACAGAAAACGGCAATGTGATTGCCCACGACAGTCGGGACGATCAGGAATTCATTTTTGCAGAATGCTGTTCCGATGAAATCGCAAACATCATTCTGGAAGCCGTGAAACGTTACACCAGTACGGAGCCTGCTCATGCAACACAGCATTAAAAACTTGTGGTTGTATCCCTTTCCAGAAATTGATGTGGTTCATACACAGGAGCCACTGTTACCGGAACCGGAATTAACAACGCCCGGTCGATGTATCTGCTGCCGGCAAAACGTCAGGCACCGTTTCAGACTGGATGACTCATGGCCACTCAGACAGCTTACCGACATAATCAGTGACACACGAGTTCGTCTTAATAAGGCCACAGAACATCTGGTTAAGTTAATCAGGCGTGGTGAACCAGTCGCAACCGGCGAAAAGGAAAAGTACAACACGGCAGTAAAAGCCGCTGAACGGGCGCTTGAGCAGGCCCGTCTGTCTGCCAGACGTCTTTCACTCCGCCATGTACAGAAAGCTGAAATCACCAGTACAGAGCCGTTGTCAGAGAAAGAGCAGGAACTGTTTCATGAAGACGGCCCGCCTTACAGCTTATGTGCTTTCTGCCACGCCTGGCATTCACTGAATGGTTATGCCGCAGCACAGGGCGTTATGGTGTGGCTACCCGACCTTCATCCATCCACAGTCGTGGCCCTTAACCGCCGTTCATTACAGGAAGTTTTCAGTAATGATAAGTTCCGGGTCCGGCGGGGACGGGAAGCGCTCTCTGCACTGATGCAAAACAGACTGGCGGTTGAGGATAAATTCCGCAGTTTCCGCCCGGCCGATTTCGCTGACGTTTTTCGTCGCTATCCACCTTCCGGTCGTTCGCCCCTGCGTGAAAAAATGAACGGGATTGCCCTGATTCTGACACCAGATTCATTCATCAAAAAAGAATACGTTGATTGATTTTTCTTCATGCCACTCCAGCGCGGGGTGGCATTAAAAAAATCAAACTGCACAAACCTCCCTCCTGTAAGTCCGGAGTTCCCTCACCTATGAACATAAACCGTTTAATCTTCACTATCGAAGACTGTCTGAACACGCTATCCCGTTTCTCTGTCGCAAGCAGTTTTGTTGAATATTGCGATTTACGTACTGTAATTGGTCTGGACAGACAGGATCGTGAACGCCGCCCATGGCTGAATTCGCCCTATATTGCAGCCACAAAGCGTGGAGAATATCTCTCTGTCTTTGAAGTCAGCGGTGCTTTCAGGGAAATGGATGAAGCATCCGACCAGACTGGCCCAGGTTCACTGGAATCGCTGATCACCAGCATGAGTGACAGCCTGAATACGGCATATAAAAACAGCGGTCATAAGATCAGCTTCGTTTTTGAGCGTGATCCTGACATGGGGAAAGAAGAAATCGAAGACATGGTCGCCCCACAAAAGCGCTCACTGGCTAATACAGGTATCCAGTTACAGGATGTGGTCGATGAGAAAGTCACAACACTGTCCCCATGGCTGGTCCGGGAGCGTTGCTGGCTGGCGATCTGGAGTGGACCCGACCTTATCAGCAACAGCGATCGCACCGCCCATGATGAGCTTGTCAGAAGACTGGCTGAACGGGTACCGAAAGCACGCTTTGCCCAGTCCCCCTGGCAGTGGGCCTTATCTGCACTGAAAATCCGCCACGAAGCTTTTCTTGATAATGTGGAACAGGCACTGAGACATTCATCTGATGGCCTGATTCTCCGGCTACTGGATATACACGAGGTCGGGCGTGAAATACGTCGTCAGACAGAACGGCACAGCACACCGCGTAACTGGCAACCCCACCTGCCTGAAGATGCCCAGCCAGCGGGATATCGCTGGACTGACGATGAATCCGTACTACATGCTCCTTCATTGCATTTGCAGTTATTCAACACTCAGGTGACCACACAGGGCAACCTGGTTCAGGCGGGCGGACTCTGGCACGGAATGGTATCGATTACTTTACCTCCGCAAAATCTGCAGACGTTTAACGAACTGGTCCGTGCCGTCCCCCGCGCAGTCCCCTGGCGCATCAGAATGGATCTGATGCCCGGCGGGATGAAGGCTCTTAATCTGAAGAAAACGCTTCTGACTTACAGCAGCTTCATTTCTGCCGTTCGTCCAATGTATGAATCCGTTATGACCCTGGCTGCAACGGATGAAAAAGAACCTGTCTGCATAATGACCATCATGGCCTCCACGTGGGGAAAAACACGTGAAATATGCACACGAAACCAGGCCATTCTGAAATCGGCCATTGAAGGCTGGGGCGTATGTGGCACCACGACAACATTTGGCGATCCCCGACGCGCCTGGGTGAATACCATTCTCGCGGCATCCGGAGGCTCCGGCCCGGTTCCCCTGTATCCCCCGTTGTCACATGCCATCTCGCTTTTCCCGCTTAACAGGGCAGGCTCTGTCTGGCGAGGCAAAGGGAATCTGATGTTACATACAGAAGACGGTTCCGCATTTGAGGTTGGTCTGGCGTCATCCCAACAAAATAAACATACAGAACTGGCACCAGGCGATCCGGGACTGGGTAAATCAGTTCTGATTAATACGTTGTCGGAAATACAGATATCATCTGCTCAGAAAAACCTGCCCTTCATTGCCTATATCGATAAGGGATACAGTGCTCAGGGACTGGTTCAGCTTATTCGCGACAGTCTTCCTCCGGAAAGAAAAGACGAAGCTGTCGGTATTATTCTGAGCAATGATCCGGAATACACCCGTAACCTTTTTGACGTGATGTACGGCGCTAAAAAGCCTATTACGCCGGAAAAGAATTTCATGTCATCTGTGCTGTGTGCTCTCTGTGTCGATACCGGTACCGGTCAACCCTGTAACCCCGGAGACACCCGACAAATTATCAACCAGCTTATCGAGCTGGCTTTTAAAGAGTACGGTGAAAATAATCCGCGACTTTATCGCGCCTCAACGGAAGAACTGGTGGATTCAGCACTGCAGGACTCGGGACTGTATGAAAAACATGATGCAGCCTGGTGGGCCAGATCAACCTGGTTCGAAGTCCGGGATATGCTCCACAATGCCGGGTATATCATGGCGGCTCAGCGGGCACATTATCAGGCAATGCCCCAGCTTCCCGAAGTGTCCTCGATGCTGGGCCATACCAGTCTCAGGGATGTTTTCGGTACTGTTCAGCGTGATGGTTCAAACGAACTTCTGCTGGACTACATCCGCCGCGCTCTCGAGCAGGGACATAACGACTACCCCATGATATCCGGGTATACCCGGTTTATGATCAACCCGGAAACCCGGGTCATCGCTGTCGATCTGAATAATGTTGCCGGTGACAAAACGCCTGCAGGCAGGCTTAAAACCGGCATCATGTACCTGCTTGCAGGTCAGATCGCCGGTGGTGACTTCACCCTGCCACAATACAGGGATGAAGTGTTAAAGCAGCTTCCACGGGAATACCATGAAATCGCTCTTAAACGTATTAACCAACTTGATCAGGAGGTTAAGACAAAAGTTTATGATGAACTGCATAACGCCCGGGGCATTGACTTCATCTGGGAAAATCTGGATACCCAGGAGCGTGAGCAACGCAAGTTTGCTATCCGCACGGTTCTGAGTACGCAGTATCTGAGGGACTACCCGGAAAGCGTTCTTAAGTCAGCAAATACTCTCTGGTTACTGCGCTACAAACCCGAAGATATCCCCGTACTGAGGGATAACTTCAACGTGCCTGAATTTATGCTGAAACGCTTCCTGAAAATGCCGGAAGGCCCGGCACCAGATGGTAGTGGTGTTCCTGTTCTGGGAGTATTCAGGGTAAAAAGTGGCACGCTTGCGAGAATACTCAAATTTACCGTCGGTCCACTGGAGCTATGGGCGCTGAACTCATCGCCAAAAGACAGTGCCCTGCGTAAAACACTGACAAATAAGTTAGGTTCAGTTCGGGCACGTAAGATTCTGGCCGAAAACTTCCCCAGAGGTTCTGCAACGTCATTAATTGAGCACCGGGCGGGCCAACATAACAGTGACAATGTTATTGAAGAACTGGCCTCGGAGCTCATCCGAAAACAGGGATACAATCTCTGATGTGTACAATTCATATCACCCCACGCTGCCGGAGACCTGCCAGAGGGCAGGTATTTCTTAAAAAACTTGAGGTAAAAGGTGACAGTTTCTCATTCACTCTGCCGTCACGTGTCTTCAGGTTACATCCGGCCCCCAATCCCAGAGTGATATACGCCTCGGATGCCAGAACACAGGGAAAGGTTACAGGCATGCGGCTGTTGTTGCCGTCCAGCACAGATGAGCTGATAACAACGGCAATATGGCAGGTTTCTGTCCCGGATGAAGCACCATTCGACGTTCAGCATGTCATCCAGTGGATACTCCCTTCACCGCTGGCTTCGCTGATGTCCGATGATACCTGGTTATGGCCATCCGTTCCCGGAACGCCGGCACTGAGTGCCGGTGACTGGCCTGTAATGGATACTGACCCTTCCACCTTACGGCGCGTCAGACGTCGTTCTTTCAGCATCATCGATAACCGGAACAGGAAAGGTTATATCACCAGGCGATATCAGTGTTTCCCACTGGCCCCACTACCTGAAGACAGAAAATACGACAGCCTTCCTGACCTTGTGCTCCACCCCGAGCAGGAGACAATAAAATGCAAAGAAAAACATTACTCGCAGCCCTTATAGCTATCCTGAATGGAACGGCATACCAGGCTCATGCTTATTCAGTCACCGTCGTCGCCAGCCGTCCCGTTGAACAGCAGGTCGTCCCCAGAATGGAGGCCATCAAAGGTGTGCTGAGTGACATACTGAGTACCCAGACAGCCACGGGTACCGCTATCAATCAGAACTCTGAAAAGCTGGCAAGTGTCATTGCCCAGAACGGACAGGCGACACGTCAGCAGATGATTTTCAGTAATGAAACTCAGCGCCTCGAGGAGGCACGGAAAAGCTTCACCGTGCCAGACTCCATCTGCAGTGAATCCGCATCAGGGATTGCAACAGAAAGCAAAAGTGCCTCAGCATCCGCAGCCTCAAAACTCAGTAAAGGTGGCGGTGTGAGCAACCGTAGCATCCGCGACCGTCTGGCCAGCGCAGCAAACTCTCCCGTGCGGGAAGCTTATGATGGCGCGGCCATACACGCCAGTTACTGTACAGAAGCAGAATATGCACGTTTTGGAGGAACCGCCGTTTGTCCTTCTGTGGGCGAAATACCAGGTGGAGACAGTCAGGTACGCTCGATTTACCACGGCGCAGGTACAGCGGACACACCTGCGGCACTGACATGGGATCAGAAGCAAATAGATGCAGCGACGGCTTACATGAAAAACACTTCCCGCCCCTCTGCCGGTCGTGCTCTGGGTAAAGGAGAAGTGAATACCCAGAGTGGGCGAACCTACGTCGGACTCCAGAACGAATACAACGGCATCATTGATTCTGCGTCGAATCCCCAACTGACGTTGATTGCTGACAGCACGCCTAATGAAAGCACACGTAAAGCACTGGCTGAAACACTGCAGTCAGACTCAGCGGCCGCTTACTTCGACCAGGTGGCTTCACCAGAAGCAAAAGCACGGGGATATATGAGTACCCGTGAGTTTGAAGCTTTTGAGGCTGGCCGGCGCTACGCCAACACAGCATACCTGGTGGATTTACAGGAAATGCAGGGGGATAACCTGCTCCGTGAACTGGTAAGAATCACTGCGCAAATGAACTGGCAGCTGAACGATCTGAAAGAACAGATCCGCCAGGGTAATGTTATCTCTGGCCAGCAACTGGCTCTGACTGCCCGCCAGTATTATGAAAAACAACTCGGTAGCCTTGAGAAAACAATCAATCAGGCAAACGCACGTTGAAAGCTGACGTCAGAACAGGACTGAAAAAATGAATAAGTTACCGGAAAATTCAGACCAGACGAAAAACGTCAAAAAATCACCATCCATAACCCGCATAGCCACCCGGAGGATTATTAACATTTTTGTTCCGCTGATGGAGACTCGCCTGATAACGAATTCTGTACAGCATATGCTGGAACAACAAAAACGCAGGCTGGACAGATTTCGTCAGGTAAATAATAAAAAGGCGCAACTCCACCTCACGTGGGAAGAAGCTCTGCAGGCCAGCCATATGTCAGTAGACGATCTGGATCGTCGTTTCCGCCGGCGCAGAACAGTATGGCGATTCTGTTGCTGGAGTCTGCTGGCCATCGCTTTGTTTCTCAGTGGTATGCTCTTTGCCGCCTCTTCATTACCTCTTACGACTCTGGTACGCGCCATCAGCACTCTTGTGTTGATACTGTCAGGCGTCGCTCTTTGTGCTTCCAGAGCACTGATTGTTACATACCGCCTCTGGCAGTTGCATGAACGAAAAGTCAGCGAACCCGAGCAGGGGACTTTCCGTGATTTTCTGAACGACCGCAATGGCTGGCGCAATGCCACATTAATTGCCGTAACCAGTAAACAATACTGATCACGTCCAGATGCCAGTACCAGTGGCATGTCGCCATCCCCCTTAATTAAATCCTGTGTGGCCTTTGCCCATACGCAATTCTATTCCGGAGTTACTGTGAAAATTTTACTTCGCGCACTCTGTGCAGGCCTTGCTATATCCTCACTGCCGGCAATGGCTTCAGTGACCTATCAGGATATTGTGTCTGCCGCCACCAATCCTGACGATCTGTCCCGCCAGGCGCTGGTCACGATATTCGGTGATGTGGTCACCAATCCACTGTCAACCAGCGACCCCACCCTGATCGGAAGCATGTTCTGGGTGTTCAACAATATCATTGCCGTACTTGCTATCGTCTGGTGTATCTTCATTAGTATCCGCCATGTTGTGCGTTCGGGGCATCAGGGACAGGTATTCAGCGTCGGGCGCGATATTGTCGGCATACTGAGTTTCGTCGCAGGTTTTCTGATGATCGTTCCTACCGGAAATGGCTGGAGTCTCGCTCAGCTCATTATGTTATGGGGCGCATCGATAATGGGGGTTGGGTCCGCCAATGTGATGGTGCAAGTTGCCGCTGATAATATCGCAAATGGTTATTCAATGACTGTACAGCCAGTTCAGGCATCCACACGAACAGCAGCGCGTGGCATTTTTGAAATGGAACTGTGTAAGTATGCGGTTAACGCAGGGCTAAATGATTTTAATCAGACGGCCAAATCCTCGACTTCACTGATGACAGAATCAGCTAAAACCGCCAGTGGTAATTACACTGTCACAGTATCCAATGGCAGCGGTATCTGTGGTACTGCCAGCCTGTCAGTAGAAGGGAACGGAACAACAGATCAGTCGACGATTGGAAAATTCTTTAATCCCTTCAGTAAAAACGAATACAGCGGTGTTATCTCAGCACAACGTGCAGCCATGGATAATATGATTAGCGACATGGACAACGCTGCCAGTGAGTTTGTGACAACATTTCTGGAAAAAAGAAATTCTGGCAACGGAACACTGCCGGATATCGAGACACGAATTCAGAAAGCAGCCGACGAATACGAACGTGCTGTGCAAAAATCGCTACCCACTGATAACGGAGAGCAATCCAGAAAAGAGGCTCTTAAATCTTATCTCACAACCTACGGGTGGGTAACGCTTGGCGCGTGGTATCAGACCTTTGCGACAGCTAACCAACGTCTGGCAGAGCTGGCTGACAGAGCTCCAGCTGTAACCTCAATGTCATCACTGGGAGAAGTTGGTGATACTGACTTATTCAGTGCGGTCATGAGTGCCTATAGGACGCAACTGCAGAATTCCTCCTATACGCCACCGCTGGGCACAGTAGTATCATCCAGTGAACAACGCATGGCAAATGCACAAGATCCGAAATCTGCCTTGTCTGAAATTATGGGCCCCCTTGTTAGTCTCACTAACAGGATTGCAACGGAAACAAGTGGCACAGGCACAACCAGTGCTCAAATTAATCCTCTGATAAAAATGAAAAATATCGGAGATATAACAATGGTAAGTGCAGAAGGAATCTGGACTATATATACAACGGCCAGAGTTGTCGTTGCCGGTGGCAAAGATTCAATTCTTGTAAAATTCTTTAACTCACTAACAGGTGCCGCTTCGATGCTTACCGCGCTGTTTGAAGCACTTGCACCACCTGTTTATTTTCTTTTGTTCCTGATGTTCTGTGCTGGATTTTCCTTATCAATTTACCTGCCATTCATTCCGTTTATTTTCTGGATGACAGGCATCGGGAACTGGATAGTCAGCGTATTAATAGGATGTACCGCCGGGCCGCTGTGGGCTGCAACACATCTCGGGACATCAGAAGACAGAGGAAGTCGGGCAGCCTACGGTTATATATACTTAATTGATAGTATGATAAGGCCGCCCATCATGGTCTTTGGTTTTTTCTTTGCTTCTGTAGCCATCATCGCCGTAGGCACAATACTGAATGCATTATTTGGCGCTGCCCTGGTTAACGTACAGTTCAATTCGCTGACCGGTATTTTCAGTCTTGCTGGTTTCTTGCTGATATACGCCAGAATTTGTACAACCACTGTAGCTGCCATATTTGCCCTTCAGGCCTACCTACCTGATCATGTTATTAACTTCCTAGGGGGACGTGATGGAGCCAACACGCTTGGCAGCATGGCAAATTCTGTTAAAGAAATATTTATTGGAGGAAGTCGCAATATCCGACATACTCCTGGAATGAAAACAGATCGTCTTAAAGATAATACAAAAGGAAGTGACGACAAGGACGGAATAAAAGGATAATATCAATATAAATATTGCACAACCTCCCCATCGGCATTAAAATAATAGATAGTACGAGGGGAGGCATTATATGAAAGCTAAAAAAGAAACAACAGACAGATTTCCAACCTGGTGGCTATTTTATTATGTATTAAGAAAAGCTTATTTCTTTCTTGGAATACCTTTTTTTCTGTTCTGCGCATTAGGTTTTACCGAAATGCTATGTTCTGATCGTTATTTCGGAAATAAGGTCGAAGATTATGTTGTCACTTTCGGTAGTTGGTTCTTATTACTTGCGCCAGGCATATGGATGTACTCACGTGCAAAAACAAGGAGAGAAAAAATAAGAAAAGTTGTACAAACAATAAAAGAGTCAGGCTTCTACTCTCCAGAGAAGGGGTATGAGGGATTATCTTTAACCCAGGGAGCTTATTTCGGCATTGACCTTAAAAATGGCACAATGTTGTATGTCCGTATCTATCCAGGCAACATTATGGATGTTATCGGTTTTGACATTCATAATTTCACTCGTACTGTAACAGACGACAAAAAACTGGAAATTCATACGAAATACATCAATCTGCCAATGGTTCCTGTTCCATCATGGTGTGCTCATCCAGAAACAGCATCAAACACCATGCACGCAATGGCAAGTCGAGGATATGATTACCCTGTCGACTTTCCTCGCCTGATTCAGGAAAAGCGTAAGGAGTGGGAGCAGATTGCAGGTATGCCTGTAGCTGAAGTATTTTAAGATAAGCAGCCTCCATAACTGCCGGTTCAGATGAGCCGGCTTTTGTTTGCAACAACACATAGCTTATGCCGTATTAAATAAACCCAAGGACCTATTTATGGCAAAAACAAAACAGGAATGGTTATATCAGTTACGTCGCTGTTCCAGCTTAAATACACTTGAGAAAATTATTGCTAAAAACCAGGGCACTTTAGCATCGGATAAAATAGAAGCATTCAACTCTGCAGTTGATCATCGCCTTGCGGAACTGACAATGAACAAATTGTACGACAAAGTACCGGCTTCTGTCTGGAAGCATGTAAAATAACCCCAACAAAAAGAGCAGGAAATCCCACACCTGCTCTTATTCATGAATAAACATATCCAATATATTCCAATGCGAAGAAATAATCTCCGTAGAATCCCCCATGAGAAAAATATCATATGGGAGAAAATCGCAATTATCACAGCCAGCGCATTCATTATTTTCGCTGTGCTCTGGCATTAATTATTTTCAACACAAAAAGGAAAAAGCAATGAATCTGGTAGACGCCTTTGTCAAAAAAGTAATATCCGGGCCATCTTAACTTCCAAAGGGTACTCCCGCCGACATAAGGCGGGAGGGGAATTTGGACGGGCTTGAAAAGCCCGAAGGGTGATCAGCCACGCTGATGTTGAATGTATTGCCTAACAACTTCCAGCGGCGCACCTCCGCAGGAGCCAGCAAAGTATGACCTCGACCAGAGCACGGCTTTTCCGTATGCCCCCCGCAAATCAAGAAATTCGTTTCGCAGACGGCGGGATGTCACTGCTTTCAGTGAGTTAACCAGTACCGAAAGCTGCACTGTTGGTGGGTATTCGATCAGCATGTGGACATGATCGACGTCTCCGTTACTTTCTTTAAGTTCTGCCCCAAAATCACGGCAGACTTCTGCTGCATACTGATGAAATGCTGCACAGTGTAACTCTCCCAGTATCTTTCGACGGTATTTTGTTACAAAGACAAGATGAACATGCAAAAGGAAGGCAGCATGTCTTGAACGATTGATTTTATATTTTTGCATTGAGGTTGGCCGTAAAAGCAGTAATATTGCAAGAAAATCTACTACACACTGAATGATGATGCTAATCCTGAAAGCCTACAAATTCAGACTGGAACCAACGCCTGAACAGTCGCAGCGTTTGCGGCAGTTATGCGGTTGCGCCCGTTTTGTCTGGAATTTAGGTCTTGCGGAGACAAAGCGCATACTTGACTCAGGCGAAAAGTTACCTTCGGCTTTCGAGTTGAACCGGATGATTACAGTGTGGAAAAAAATGCCGGAATACATCTTCTTACAGGATGCCTATACCGACAATCTGCAACAAAAGCTGAAAGACCTGCATACCGCATGGAAACGTTGTTTTGATAAAAAGCTCGCAGCTAAGGCTCCGGTATGGAAACGAAAAAATGAGGGC
>NZ_JBJQLG010000028.1:0-29664 GCF_046486495.1 Escherichia sp. WS3227_2 | reverse complement strand
TTTATTATGGTGATCCCCTGGGCGAAATACGCCTGGTAAGCAGAGTTTTTGAAATGTAAGGCCTTTGAATAAGACAAAAGGCTGCCTCATCGCTAACTTTGCAACAGTGCCCTCTGGGAGACTACCCCAGCCTCTCCACCTTCGTTTCTCCTTCCACCATCGACAGCTGATACAGCGAAAACGATCTCTGTTTCTCAATTAAATTCGCCAGTTCCGGCGAGTGGCTGGTCAGCCAAATTTGCGAGTAGCGGCTGGCCTCGGCGATTAAGCTCGCCAGCGCGGGCAGCATCTGCGGATGCAGGCTGTTTTCCGGTTCGTTGAGGGCGATAAAGGCCGGTGGACGCGGGCTTAATAGCGCCACCGCCAGGCACAGAAAACGCAGAGTGCCGTCGGAGAATTCCGCCGGCTCCAGCGGTCTGCTTAGCCCTTCACGCTGCATCATCATCCGGAAGCGTCCGCCGGTGTTGTCGCTGTAAAACACGCAGCCGGGGAAGGCCTGGTCGAGGATGCGCATCAGCAGCAGCTCGTCGCCAATTTCCACGATGGTCTGAAACGCCGCCGCCAGGTTTGCGCCGTCGCTGGCCAGCACTGGGGAGCGGAAACCGACCTGAGGCGCGCGCATGGCCGAGCCGATTGATACAGAAAACTCCTGATAAAAGCGCCAGTTACGCAGCGACTCGCGCATCTGCGACACTTCCGGGTAAAGATGCGGCTCGCCAAGCTGGCCGAACACCGATTCGTTCTCATACAGCGTGCCGCTGTGGGTGACTTTCTCGTGATGCACGTTGTTCAGAAATACGGCCTGATTTTTACGCTTCATCAGCTGTGACGACGGGCGGCGGTATTGACCACTCAGCCAGATGGACTCTTCTTTGATCACCGGATCGAGTTGAAACTGTGAGGGGTAAGGCAGTTTTTCGACAAAGCCTACCTGCAGCTCGTATTCGTAGGTTTCGGTTTCAACGGCCAAATTCATCCGCCGCAGCTGGTCGCTGCGGGTTTTGCCTGCCCAGAACACTTTTAAAATCCCACCCTCGTTCGCCAGTGCCTGCGAAAACTGCCCCTGTGCGGCGCTGTGCATCAGGTGGATCGCCTTGTAGATATTGGATTTTCCGGTGCCGTTTGGGCCAAAGACGATGTTGAGCTGTTCCAGCTCCAGCGACATTTCGCGAATCGAGCGGTAGTTTTGAATGTGCAGGGTGGTGATCACAGGCAGTCCCTTTTTGCGTTACAATCCTGTACATAATTACAGTCTTTTGTGTGGAATGCAAAAAAGAGACGACAGTGAGGGTGTCGTCTAAACGGGGTACTGCTTTGGGCCTCTGTGGGTCAAACGGGCCTTCGCATTTTTATCGTCAGGTTACTGCCAGACGCAGACCCAAATCATCAGGATAGGGATCAAAGTAGTTTTGCGTCATCAGATACCGGTCAGGGTATTCGGCCATGTAGTGTTTCAGTAGCGTCAACGGCGCGAGGATGGGTAGCAGCCCGTCGCGATAGTGCAGGATCACATCGCGCAGCTCGACGCGCTGGCGGCTGTTCAGCTGGTTACGGAAATAGCCCTGGATATGCATTAGCACGTTGGTATGGTTTTTCCGCGAGGCGGGCTTTTTCAGGATGGTCATCAGCTTTTCGCGGTACGCCACGAAGAACGCGTCCAGATCTTCCCATTCATGCAGCGACGCAACGAACGGGCCAATCTCGCGGTAGCCCGCCTGATGGTGCGCCAGAAGCTGCAATTTATAGCGGCTGTGGAAATCCAGCAGCGCGCGGCGCGTCAGGCCTTTAGCGCGCAGCGTGTTCAGCTCGTGCAGGGCAAATACCCGCTCGATAAAGTTTTCCCGCAGCACCGGGTCGTGCAGCCGACCGTCTTCCTCCACGGGCAGCCACGGGTAGGTTTCAAGCAGGGCGGCGGTGAACAGCCCGACACCCTCCTTGCGGCCCCGGTTGCCGTTTTCATCATATAGCCGCACGCGTTCCATGCCGCAGCTTGGCGATTTCGCGCAGACGATAAATCCCGACAGATCGCCGATTTTTGGCAGATAGTCCGCCGTAAAGTCGGCCATTTTCTGCGTTATATCATCATGGGGCGGCTTGCTGAAGCGGAGCTGCGTTTCGCCGCTGTCCGTCAGCGTCAGGCGTATGGCCGGGCGTGGCGTCGGCAGGCCAATCGCCATTTCCGGGCAGACGGGCCTGAAACTCACCCACTGGGCCAGTTCATCCATGACAAAGCCCATACGCTTGTGTCCGCCGTCGAAGCGAACGGCAGACCCGGTCAAACATCCGCTAATACCGAGCACAGGTTTTGTTGTCATGGTGTGGTCCTCCCGTTCTTCTCTTTAAAACTTACACAACATAACTAATTTGTCCAAGTATTAGCGGAATTATTTTTTATTTGCCTTTAAAATCAACGTTTCTTAACTGCCCTTGTAAGTTGAATAACCGTATTGGCTCAGCAGGAGAGGGATGTGCAGCTTTTCGTTGGTCCGGGTTACGGTGAACAGCACCGGGATCTCCGGGAAGAAGGAGTCCAGCTTCTTCCCGTGGAAGTAATCTGCGGTTTTAAAGGCCACTTTATAGACGCCGGGCTGCATATCCTGATCCTCCGGATAAAGCGATTTGATGCGGCCGTCATGGTCAGTTTTGCCGCTGGCAATTGGGGTCCATTTGTCCTGCTGCTGTTTTTCCAGCGTGACGGTAACGTCCGATGGCGGCATCCCGGTTTGCTGGTCAAGAATGTGTACGCTCAGCGTGCCGGCAGGGGCGCTAAAGGCGGCAGGGGCAAAGGCCAGGGTGGTCAGCATCAGCAGAGAGGCAGTTTTTTTCATTGTGTTTTCCTGTGGGGTTGTCGGTCACAGGAAAACGTTAGCATTTGTGGCGCGGGAAAATATTCAACTTTTCGTGAAGATTCCCGCAGGAGAAAATGATTAGAGGATAATCACTTCAAGCGATACCTGCTGCTGCCACTGCTCGATCTGCTTTTTGCGCGCGGCGGTGAGTTTACCGCGCGTGACCAGAAGCCAGTGGCGGTCCGGGAAAATCTCCGGGGCCAGCGTGGCGGGCGGCGTGGGTAAAATATCGATACGGTGGCCTTGCCCGGTGCGGGTTAAGGCTTCGAGCCAGACTTCGCACGGGTCATTCAGGTTCCAGCCGCTGAGCAGGATGTTGTCGCCCGGCGCTTTTTTATCGCCTTCCAAGCAAAACGAGGTGTAGGCGATGATGATGCCGTCGAGGATCTCCCGCAGGGTCATGGCGGCGGCGACGTTTGCCGACACCTGACTGCGCAGCGGACGCAGCACGTTCGCGACCAGTTCTGGTCTTGGGTACTCGCGTCCTGCGTCGTAAATCATCTGACGCAGGGACTCGATTTTGCCGTCCTGCAGGCGCTGTAACATGCTCTGCTGCAGCGTGAGCCAGTTGTTGGTCAGGCGCGACGTAGGGCGCTCCAGCAGCGGTTTGACCTGGCCAATCGGGACGCCTTTTTTTACCCAGTCGAGGATTTTTAGCGCCTGCTGGACGTCCTCATCGCTGTACTGGCGGTGGCCGCCCTCCGTGCGCTGAGGCTTGAGTAAGCCGTAGCGCCGCTGCCAGGCCCGCAGCGTGGTGGCGGTGATCCCGCTGAGTCTGGCGAATTCGCCGATGGAGTAAGCCATGTCCGTGTCCAGAGTTGAGGAATACTCTCAATATACTACGAATTTTCGCGGATGGGATGAAGCGCCGCCGCGGTGCACTACACTTAATTTCCAACCGTGCAAATGAAAGGAATTCTCATGAAGCTATGGCCTGTTGTGACCGGTGTTGCCATTGCCCTGACGCTGGTAGCCTGTAAATCCCCTACCCCACCGAAGGGCGTGCAGCCCATTTCCGGTTTTGACGCCAGCCGCTATCTTGGCAAATGGTACGAAGTCGCTCGCCTGGAAAACCGCTTTGAACGCGGCCTAGAGCAGGTTACCGCCACCTACGGCAAGCGCAGCGACGGCGGCATCAGCGTGCTTAACCGCGGCTACGACCCTGTGAAGAACAAGTGGAATGAGAGCGAGGGTAAAGCCTACTTTACCGGCGAACCGACCACGGCCGCGCTGAAGGTGTCCTTCTTGGGGTCAGTTTGGATATAGAGAATTATTGTACGGTAAGCCTGTTTTTTGAACAGGCTTACCTGTAGCAATAGGGTGTACTCCCGCGCTATACAGCGTTTTCAGGGGATTTTGTCTTAATCGGATAACCTAAATGCGATACAGCAAGAGCGACAACCTAAAAGCGATAGCCAATGACGATAAATCAATCACTTACGTATCCGAATTGGTTAAATAATGTGCTTAACGTACAAAAATTTCCGATCTCCAAACTGACCCCACTGAGGACTTCCAGCCAGAAGACTGACAGCGATGACAATGTACTTACAACATTCATAATTAAAAGCGATGTTGTTCCCGCCCTTCGGGCGGGGGCGGCGGCGCTTTTCAGTTATGAGGGGGGGTACAGTGCTGTGTTTGTGTGGTGTTTTTTATTCCTGATGTTTTTTTGTTGTGGTTTCAGAACGGTGAGATTCGGGGCCCGCGCGTTAGCGTGGGAGGTGCTCCTGTTCTTGGTACTGATGGCACTCCAGTTATGCGCGATGCCCTAAAACTGGCAGATGAAGCCACTATCACGGCGCGGATGAACGCGATCCCGCACTCAAATTACCGTGCAGTCGTGTTTACCAAAGAACAATACGCCCGCACTCCGCTACGTGATGACACCGTAGATGAGCATGCACAGGATATGCTTTATGACTTCGTTGCCGCCGGGCGCGTAGCCAGCGCAATGGACTCCGACTCCCACCGCAAAGAGGCCGCGCGTCGCCGGGTATTGTCGGAGTATTCAGATACCGGTACCGAAAAAGCAGAGAAGTATCCGTACTTTGAGGATATGGGCTTCGATAGTGTGATCGCTGACGAAGGTCACAACTACCGCAATAGCTATAAAAATGGTCGCGAAGCGTCACAACTGGCCTATCTGCCCACCAGCGCGGTGGCGCAATCGGCGCGGGATATGGCAATTAAAAACGCGTACCTGATGAAAAAGAATGGTGGGCGCGGACCGGTTCTCCTGACTGCAACGCCAGTCGTTAACACCCCGATCGATGCATACAACATGCTTTCTCATGTGCTGCCGAAGGAATACTGGCAGAAGATGGGGATCTACGGTCCTGATGACTTCGTTAAATTCTTCGGCAAGACCAGGCTGGAAACGGTACAGAAAATCAGCGGTGAAGTTGAAGAAAAAATGGCGCTGGTGGGCTTTGAAAACCTTGATGCGCTGCGCGGCATATTCCATCGCTGGACAACGCTTAAAACGGCGGAAGACGTTAAGGATACCGTGGAGATCCCGGAACTGGACGAACACCAGCAGGATGCACCACTTACTGAAGAACAACTGGCGGCGTATGAAGAATTACGCCAGCAGGCGGAAGCGGTGGCCAAAGCCAACAATGGCGTAACGACCTCGGTCGATGAAGACGGAGTGATTGAGCACGAGAAAGCCCGTCCGATCTTCTCAATAATCAGGGATATGGACCGCGTATGTACTGACATGGACCTGTACTATCGCCGGATCACCTATCGTTTCCTGCCGGAGTACGCCGATGCGGTGCAGCAGCTGGCGGACAGTTTGCCTAAACAAGCCACCAGCGAAGACGACGACAGTGATGATTCAATCACGCAGCAATCGCAATACTCCCTGATAGATAAGGGCGAGTTTATTCAGTTGCAGGTTCCGGAAGCGTTCGAGCAGGAAGTGAATAAGCGCCTGGCCAGGTTTGGCATTGACGAACAGACCGTAACTCACCCCGTTACGCCCAAATACGCGAAGCTGATTGCCACGCTGAAGGAGTTTTTCCCGGAAGGGAAGCAAATCATCTTCACCGACGAAAAAACGCAGCACCAGAAGCTCAAGCGCATTATCTGCAATGCTCTTAACCTTGAACCTTCAAAGGTAAGGATCCTGAATGCTCAGACGGTTGCCGAGGCAGGTAAAACCGGTAAGAAACTGAAAGCGGTTAAACCGCCGAAAGAGTTACCGGATGAACCAACAGATGCACAGATAGCGAAATACAACGAGCAAATGGCTCTGTATGACGCCTATATCGCGCAGCAAAATGAAATGTCGTTGGGCGGTCTGGAAAAGATTGCAGCCGACTTCCAGGAGGGCCGGACTCCGATCATCATCTGCAACAAAAAGGCAGAGGTGGGTATCAACCTGCATCGAGGAACGACTGACATCCATCATCTGACGTTGCCATGGACACCAGCCAGTGTCGCACAGCGTAACGGTCGCGGTGCCCGAGTTGGCTCCAACCGTGCAAGCGTTCGCGTTCATTACTACTGCGGCAAGGGTTCTTTCGATGAATACCGACTGAAGACGCTGAAGCGTAAAGCAGGCTGGATCTCCGATATCCTCCGTTCAGATAAGTCAGAAATGGAGAACGCCGACGCCAACGATATGATCGAAATGCAGATGTATACCGCTAAGGATGATGGCGAACGTCTGGCAATGATGCAGGTTCAAATGGATAAGGCGAAAGCCGCGCAACGCGCCCGCCAGAAAGAACAGGCCGCTATCGACCTTCAGAACTACATCAAGGCGCAACATGCAGCTGGCGAGGATGTTGCGGCTCTTACCGCTGAATTAGAGCGAAGTAAAGCGGAACTTGAAAAGACCACCGCCGAGGTAGCTAAATTTAAACAGGCGGTAATGGCCAAAGCAGCTGATAATGCAGACTGGAAGGCCCGCTGGGGTAGCGTCCATCACACAGACCGTACGTTGTTAGCACATTATCGCGCGTCGTTGAAAAGCGCCATTCAGCGCAAGGCTAATATCACTCAAGCCATCTCCCGCTATGAGAAATTATTGAACCGTACTCAGAAGGCCGCGACGGATATCAAACGCCTGCGCCCGCTGGTGGAGGATGCAATAAATAAAGGCATTCTGGATGTTGATCCTGATCTGGTTAACCATGCGAATGAGTTCCTTGTTATCGGCGATCGCTCATGGCGTGTAGGCCAATACTACGATTGTGCCGGTGATATCGTTCGCATTAAGTCGCTGGACTTCGACAGCCAGCGCGCAGACGTGGAGATCATCTTTACCTTCAAAGGCACCAAATCGGGTAACTGGGATGTGAAGACGCTGGATAAACAGGTGGATGTAACTCCCGATGAAGATGCTGTTATGCAGAAAATCAGTGGTGGCGTCTCCATCGCCGGGATTAACGACATCATTTCCTGTGACGATTTCTACCGTTTCCAGCAGCGCGGCATGATCAAAATCACTGACTCATACGGCGTTCAGACTACAGAGTCAGGCTATAGCATTGATTTTGTTGGTACCTATACGGACCCACTGAAGCATGCGGTTTACCCGGATCGCCGTGACGGCGCGCTGAAGTCGTCAATTGCAAAATGGGTGCTTGGTATGATGTCGGAAGGGAATAACCGCCAGGTCCGTTTGGCAGAAGTATTCCTGACTGAACTGTTTGGCTCCAATTATGGCGAAGTAATCGCGTCATACGGAGATACGCTATCCCCTGAAGCAATTCAGGAGAAAATAGCGGATGCGATCGCCAGAATGCCGGAGAAAACAAGCCAGGGGGCTACTCGTAACGGGGATTCTGAACTTGAGGTCACCAATGCCATTTTCGGTACCCATGAGTTCCGGGCGTCAGATTATGAGATCACCACAGCACAGTTTGGCACCATTGGCATTTACAGCAATAAAGACGAGATCAAGCAGGCAATGGACGCTGCAAGCGCGCGTATTGCAGCAGAACGGAAAGCCAATCTGAATCATGCAGTCGCCGCGCTGACTCAATCGTGGGTAACAGCAATCAGGGAGGCCGCCACCACAGGGAAAATCACACCGGCAATTGCGGATGTCGTAAACGACGGCTCTAAATTTATGGATGCCTATCAAATGGATGCGGTGCAGTTGCCATCAGCCTATGGGCAACTCAGCTATCGCATGACCTACAACCTGGTATCAATGTTTTCCGACCTTGCCATCCTTGGGCTGGTGGACCTTAACGAGGTTACGCCGGAATTGCTTAGCATGCGCAAGAATCATGTTGAGATATTGCAGAGAATTAACACGGTTCTTGCCGGGCGCACCGATGAAGAGAAACAGGCCGACGCTGATCGGATAAACCTGGCCCTAGGCAACATCACGGAGGAAGAAATTGCCGCCAGAAACGAGAAACAAGAAGAGTTATCATCAATACAGGGTGATGCCACCAGCATAGCTCAGTCTCTTGGTCTGAATTATCGCGTATCCACCGCCGACCTGAAGATGATGTACGCACCAAAATTCGCAGCTGGTGAGGTATTTGGGCTTCAGGAGGCGTCCGGCATGAAAGGCGTTCTTTTCCGTGCTAAAGACGCAATCAAGGAAAAATTCGGCGCTCGCTGGCTGCCAGCGAAGGCGAAGAACAGCGATTTCCCGGGCAACTGGTGGATTATCGAGACAAAACACAACGTGGCGGACGTTCTGGCCGTCATCCAACAATACGCATAACAGGAGCGCCCGGTTCGCCGGGCGTCGCATAATATGGCCACACTATCTGATACAATAAAACCGAATAAAACATATCTTGAGGCGGTACTCCGTACAGCGTTGTTAGGAAAGACAGAAGACGAATACGTTGATTTCTTCCTGTCAGGGCTACGCGGGCGATTACTGAAAAATCCCCGCCTGTACCGCAGCTATGGCCCATACTGGCCGGAAATTAAAAAATTATTACTGGAGCGCGGTTATGGTAATTTCGGTCGTCTCGTTGACCGTGACGTTCGCAAATTTTACCGTTATGACCGCCCGGCGCTAACACTCATAGCCGCGACGCTCTACAGCCAGGAGCGTTTTGATAATGGTCAGATATACTCAGCCTGGCATTTACTGCCAGTCCCTGAAGAAGTTGACGACCAGGACTATGAGTTTGAGTCTTACGATTTGGAAGTTGAAGCCTTGGCACAGGCTGGAGAGAAAACTTGAAAAAGCGATACTACACAGTAAAGCATGGGACGCTACGAGCATTACAAGAGTTTGCTGACAAGCATAACGTTGAGGTGCGCAGGGAAGGGGGAAGTAAAGCTCTGCGCATGTACCGTCCGGACGGGAAATGGCGGACGGTCGTCGATTTCAAAACAAACAGCGTTCCCCAGGGCGTCCGCGACCGGGCATTCGAAGAATGGGAGCAGATCATCATAGATAATGCTCTGCTACTAAATGCTGACTGAGTTTAATATTACAATATTATCTGGGAGATAAATGCATCTTATTTCCCAGATGATAACTGATGTTTTACATATTCACATGGTGTACAATTATAATACTGCCTAAATAGGCACACAAAGTACGATATGCTACTAAAACCACAACTTTTTGATACTTGTTTGAGGGGGCGGGTTTGCTTTAGTAATTTAATAGCAAAAGCCATTCGTGTATCAAGTAATAACTTACTGAAGGAGGTGTTTTCTAATAAGAGTTTTTTCTTTATTAAACTCTCACTATGTATAGATAATCAGTTAAGTCTCTTAGTTTCCAATGTTTAGATACATCTGAAAGAAATATGCTGCGTACTTTCCCTGAGAAAGTAGGCATACCAGACTTAAGAAAAGCTCTAAGGTTGTCAACATCACTAAAAATTGAAAGTAATGAAAAAGTTAAAGCATCCTTAAAATCAGGATGTATATGATTCTGGTCACTTATATTATCGATCATCCTGATTAATAAATCAGGATAAGCAAAAGACTTTTTTAGCAAATGTGGGCATTTATCCAGAAGTTGCTTCCCTTGGTGATTGTGACAAGATAAATAGTTTCTTACAGCACTATCATTAAGTTCGAATTCGATATATTTATCTGAATAGGTTTGTAAGAATTCGCGTTCAGAATGTTTAAGCAACAGCACATCACCATAATTTAATATTAAGAAATCCTTAAGAAATTGAAAATTTATCGGTTTCTTTATAAGGATGAAGTAACAGACTCCTGACATAGCTACCACCATTCTAAAGAGGCTTTGAACAAGAATAGAGATACAGCAGCACTGAAATCAAGAAGTTGTGCAAAAAATAAAAATATTGATTTGTGTCATAGTTGCTGCTTTTTATTATTTAATTTTTATCAATTTCACTACAGATAAATAAATTGACATAGTGTGTAACCCCTGTAAATATAAAGGGCACTTTATCTGCTAAAGCCAACCAATTTAAAAATAGAGGGTGGGAGCATGGAAGTTATCTACATAGTAGAACCAATCATTTCCACAAGCACTAACAAGTTGATAGCAGTGGAAGTGTTGAGCAGATTTTATTCCAACGAGGGGGCTATTCTTTCTACTCAGAAAGTATTAGGTATGTTTACAAGCAAGATGAAGATTAACTTGCTAAAATCTCAACTTAACACAATAATCAAATATAAGTATTTTTTTGAATGCCATAATATATTATGCTCTATCAATGTAGATTATGATACCTGTTTATATATATATGGCAATAAACAAATTCAAGAACTACTAATAAACAATAAATTTATAGCGATTGAGATATCAGAAAACTATCCTGATTTAAGCGATGAGGATTACATCATATCCTTTCTACTGACTTTGACAGATAATGTTTGGCTTGATGATTTTGGAAGTGGTAACGCCACCATGAAAGCATTAATTAAAAATAAATATCATGCAATAAAACTTGATAAGTCATTTTTTCAAGAGCATATGATTAAGCCTCATTTTGATGTCATTATTAGCAATTTAAAAAAGTTATGTCCGAATATCATCGCTGAAGGCGTCGAAAACATTGATTGTCATAAGTTATCAAAAGGGATAGGGCTATGGGGCGCTCAGGGATATTTTTTCCCATCAATTCCGCTGACGGAGATTGAGTCCATAGATAGTAAGTGGCTATCAGATTTATGAGATGCAGAGAGTTAGGATATTGATATGAACATCTAAGCACCTCATTACTGTGCTTAAAAGATGTTATCCTTACCTGTTAATTTACCTTGAGGAACTTTAGTGAGCTCCATCCGATAAAATGCTTTTATCATATTTACAAATGGCTCATATGGTGAATATTCGTTGTCTTGTTTAGTAACGGTGTCTGTCATTGTCCTGATGTAGTCTGCGCTTACCACGTTGTTGTATTCTGTTGCGAAGCAGCATAACAACGTCAGAACATGCTCTGTCGTTATTTCGCTCCAGTTGATGTTGAAAAACTCATCGCCTTTTTTATCGTGTTCGGAATCGAAGATGCTTTGGTGGAGGATGTATTTGCCGGATTCCTTGCGCGGTAACTTGATCGCTTTCTGGCGTTCCAGCTCCTTGTAAATCTGCATTGCTTCAATTAGTACCGGCCTGCCGTTCATGAAGGGATCACGCAACCTTACACGCTGGCCAACTCGACCGGTAATAAAGCTGTTTTCCTCTTCCACCAGCACGATAAAACCCTTTTCCTCTTTTTCTCGCAATTCGCGCAGCAGCTGGAGTTCCATATCGCGGCGGCGTTCAGGGTAGCTGGTCCGCTCAGCCATTATCAGCTCATTGTTGATCCATGCAGCAGTCATTGACGCCGGTTTGCCGACGCTCATTGAAACAACGCATATTTTCTTATCCATAGCGCCCCTACAAAAAAGAAAAGCCACCAGCGGCGGCTTAGCAATACAACTGAAGGTAGCGCCCGGTACTCAGACTGTGCCGTCCATGGAATATTTGAAAGGGGATCCATCCGTACCGGGCATGTGATGATTCTGACTGAAGTCACTTGTCAGTTGTCAATCATTTATCATTAAAAATAATATATTTATTAGTGCATGATGTTTGCCATCTCATAGGCGTCAGCCAGTAACTCCATCTCTGACTTGTTCAGCAGGGTGAATTCTTTCTTGCCTCCAACCACACCATCGGCATGAACAGGGACCAGCCAGGGGTATTTTGCTCTTACTTCAGCCGGAGCTGCATGCTGGGGGTGCCATCTACAAAGTGGCAATTGCTTTTTATGACAACCCGGCGCGGTACGACCGGCGATATGGTGCAGAGACATCTCATTAGATATTACTCCATGCATATAGCAGGCAATGCAGGGGAGAGCGCCAAGAGCATTGGCGATGCGCCGTTCCTCCGCCGTTGGTGTTCTCCCCTTCAAGCCACGAGATTTTATTTTTACCGCGCTTTTCCGCGTTTTGCTGGCTGGTGGGCGCTCTTTCTGTTTAGCGATACGGCGGTCGAGAGTATCCCGCATTTTCTGATATTGAGATTCTCGCCAGACCGGATCAGCCAACTTCTCCCGTTGTCGAGCGATCGCTCGTTCTCTGGCTGCCTTCTGCCACTTGCGGCACTGTTCAATTTTTTGTTCGATTGTTTTCATATGGCAAAAAAAAGGCGGCCTAATGGCCGCCAATGATGTCAAGGAGTGAAGTAATGGCAACGTCTTCGTAGTTGACAAAAACTGCGGCTCAATTATGGCGATCTATTAGAGCAATAATAGATATTTTGTTTATCGCTAATCACATTTTTTCACTTCAGTACCTGTGTGCTATACTCCTTCTTGATTGATTGGATGCGGAATACAAACCCGCTCTTTTGTGCAGCCTGGCTCCTTGCCAGGCTTTTTTTTATTTCATCATGGAAGTTGTTAACGCTTTGGACCTTGCTGAACTGATTGAGAGGGCTTTGTCAACGTGCCCCAAAAATTCGCCAAACTCAGACATCACTTTAGCAAAACCGCGCCGTGCTTCTTCCTCGGTGGCATTCATCACGAAATGTTCAGCACCACGCATACTTTTGACAGGGAACGCAACGGATATTGAATCAATATCAGGCATTCTATCGCTCAGCTTTACAGTGACAATGACGGCTGGCGACTGAATATTAGTGCTTACAGACAGCACTACATATTTTCCGTCGATGTTGAAATCCTTTCTCATATGTCACCATAAATATCAAAGAATTAGAGCAATCATTTACGCGTTAATGGCTAATCGCCATCTTCCAGCAGGCGCACCATTGCCCCTGTTTCACTATCCAGGTTACGGATATAGTTCATGACAATATTTACGTTGGTCCAGCCACCAGCTTGCATGATCTCCGGTATTGAAACTCCGGCACGGGCCATATCTCGCGCGGCTCCGACACGGGCACTGTGTCCAGACCAGGCCAGGTACCTCTGGCCAGAGTCATCCTTAGCCCCGTAAATCAATCGGTGAGTTGCTTCAAAAATCCCTTCCAGGGCGCGAGTTGATAGCTGGCTGGTGGGTGATGGCGAGGCAACACCATTTTTTCTGACCCGGCAAAACAAGTAGTTATTCGGATCATCAGCCACACCAGAGACAGAAATCCATCGTTCGACCAGTTTAGTTACCCCCAGGCTAAGTGCCTTCTCTACACCCGCGGTACTAACCAGCGTTTTCGTTCTGCCAATATGGATTAACATTCTCCCACCGTCTGTACGTGAGATATCTTTAACCCTGATCCTGGCAATTTCGGCTATACGTAACAGGGTGTTATAAGCGATCCCCAGAAATGCCAGATTACGTATATCCTGGCAGCGATCGCTATTTCCCATGAGTGAACGAACCTGGTCGAAATCAGTGCGTTCGAACGCCAATGCCTGTTTTGCACGTTCACCGGCATCAACGTTTTCTTTTCGAATCCGCCGCATGACCAGTGAAACAGCATTGCTGTCACTTGGTCGTGGCAGCCCGGACCGACGATGAAGCATGTTTAGCTGGCCCAAATGTTGCTGGATAGTTTTTACTGCCAGACCGCGCGCCTGAAGATATAGAAGATAATCGCGAACATCTTCAGGTTCTGCGGGAAACCACTTCCGGTTATTCAACTTGCACCATGCCGCCCACGACCGGCAAACGGACAGAAGCATTTTCCAGGTATGCTCAGAAAACGCCTGGCGATCCCTGAACATGTCCATCAGGTTCTTGCGAACCTCATCACTCGTTGCATCGACCGGTAATGCAGGCAAATTTTGGTGTACGGTCAGTAAATTGGACATTTAACACTCAGATAATAGTTTTAAGTAAAGTGTACAGGATTGGCTCTGCCTTTACCTGTTTATGGTTCTCGTCATAGAAACGCCAGCGACCGCGCGTGCGTTCTATTTTCTCTTCACCGCGCGATAATGACAGTTGGCAACTATCACGATCAAACCCTTTTGCCCGCCAGTAACCACGGTTTTTCTCAAGCTCAAGATGAGTGGACACTTTAGCAGCTGAATATCCCATTTTTCACCTCTGATTGATTGGTGGTGCTAAGTGCGCTACGCGAAATCTGGAGCACTAACACTGCCAACATTTCGCAGATTTTACGTAGCGCAACCTTGATCAAATGATCAAGTGATCACTATTTGACCTGATAAGGTATTGAACTGTATGGATTTACAGGTAAATTGATCATGTTCAATAACCCTTAAGATAACTTCGTATAATGTATGCTATACGAAGTTATTAGGTCTGATGAGGAGTTTACGTCCAGCTGTGTAGAAAAATCAAGAACTATTAGAGCAATAAAAATTGAGAGTAAAATCCCACTCCACCAGCCAAATACTGGATTGTTTTTCATGGTCGTTTGACAATTGCTCTAATAAATTATAGTTTTGCCGCCGTTTCGTAATACGACTTTGGACTCACTACTTAATGTGTCTTCAGCGTTGTAGAACGGCTCAGAAGGAAATGAGCAAACAGGGAAACCTTATACAACGGCATTACCGCTATGCATTGCTCATCTTACACACAGCGCAATGTTGATAGATAACCCCAGCATGGAACATGGGTGAAACAGTAGGTCAGAGCTTCAGGCTCTGTGTTGTCAATACAGTGAGGCATAATTATGGCTTTCATTCCACCAACCATCGACGATGTTAGACATTGCTCTAACGCTTTATCTGTAGACCCCGCCGAAACCGACGCTGCTCGCGCCATTGCTGAACACTACTCAAAGATATCCAATCAGGAGTACCGCATCACCCAAGACGACCTGGATGATCTCACTGACACAATCGAATATCTCATGGCCACTAACCAGCCAGACTCACAATAAATGCACTAATAAATCTATTATTTTCGTTGGATCCTTTTATAATGGTGGCCAACAACTCTCAGTGTCATCCGCTGTGAGCTGTTGGCCATGTCAATTCTGGAGGAGGATCAATGATAAATTATGTCTACGGCGAACAACTGTACCAGGAGTTCGTCAGCTTCAGGGATCTCTTTCTAAAAAAAGCTGTTGCACGCGCCCAACACGTTGATGCCGCCAGCGACGGTCGTCCTGTTCGCCCGGTTGTCGTTCTGCCGTTCAAAGAAACGGACAGCATTCAGGCTGAAATTGATAAATGGACTTTAATGGCGCGGGAACTGGAACAGTACCCAGACCTCAATATCCCAAAGACTATTTTATATCCAGTGCCTAACATCCTTCGCGGTGTGCGTAAGGTTACGACTTATCAGACAGAAGCTGTGAACAGCGTCAACATGACCGCTGGCCGCATTATTCATCTGATTGATAAGGACATTCGCATCCAAAAAAGCGCGGGGATCAATGAGCACAGTGCGAAATACATAGAGAACCTGGAAGCAACAAAAGAGCTAATGAAGCAGTACCCGGAGGATGAAAAATTCCGTATGCGCGTACACGGCTTTAGCGAAACAATGCTGCGCGTCCACTACATTTCCAGCAGCCCTAACTACAATGATGGTAAATCAGTTAGTTACCATGTGCCGCTGTGTGGCGTGTTTATCTGCGATGAAACTCTCCGTGATGGAATCATCATCAACGGTGAATTCGAGAAAGCAAAATTTAGCCTTTATGACTCTATAGAACCGATCATCTGCGACCGCTGGCCGCAGGCAAAAATATATCGCCTGGCAGATATTGAAAATGTAAAAAAACAAATTGCCATCACTCGCGAAGAGAAAAAGGTCAAATCAGCCGCATCAGTTACGCGCAGCCGTAAAACTAAGAAGGGGCAGCCTGTAAACAGCAACCCCGAAAGCGCGCAATAGTTTTCCATCCGGCATGGTCAAATTGTTATTCATTAAGCCATGCCAGAGCTTCATCAACCTGCGCTTCGTCTTCGACGCTAAGCACTTCATCTTGGGGAACATAGTTCGCCAACATAGCGAAACAATATGTATCCCAATGGTCCGGTGAGTGCAGGTTGAGTTTTTTCTTCATATCTTCCTTTGACATCACCTTCCATTGACCTGCGGAATTTATCCCTACCGGTATCTTTGATGCTTCCTCTATAGTCGCAGCCCCCTTATCAAGCCGCATACGCCCTGATTTTACAGCTTCTGCCGCCTGAATATTCGCGAAAGCGCGCATATCGAAATAAAGGCTTTTATCTTCACGGCTGTGCATCTTTTTACCCCAGCGGATACGCTGGACGGTAATACCATAGCGTTCGTACATCAGATCAGCCGTCGATTTCCCCAAGCCATCGCCATCAATAGCTATGGTTATGTTCGGGAACCGTTCTGGGTTACATTCAGCGAAAATCTTGGCGGCTAACTGCGTTTCTGTAACGTCTGTGTATTCCAGCATACGATAGTTGATTACACGGCGTTTATTTCGCTGGCCGGACACCATCATGATATTAATAACGGACTTATCTCGTCCTGTGCCACCAGCAACGTCAACACATGCAACCCAGCCCCATCCTTTGGCAATCTTGACCTTTCGCCGCGTCGCCCGCTCAACCTCATCACGACCAAGAAGAAAGCCATCTTGAGATTTGGGAAATTCACCACGTACTTTGATCATGTACATGGGGTTATCACGACCGCCATACTCCGCAAGTTTTGCTCGTATAAATTTTGCATCTACAAGCGGAGATTCTTCACTATTCAGTATTATCGCAGTAAACAATCCATCAGGATTTCCCGGTCGAATAGCTAGTCTGTGGTGTGAATCGTAGAAATAGCCTGAAGGTCGCGTAGGCTGGGAAAGAAGCAGAATACGGTTATCCTTACCGGTCAGCGCACCTGTTATCACACTGAATGCTTTATCACTCACACCCGACGCTTCGTCGATGATATACAAGAGATGATCGGCGTGTTCACCAGCCAACGCCTCCTCATTTCCGGGGCGACAGGACTTTATCAATATTGTCCAAACACCCTTGCCAGTCACCTCAAAAAAAGACGTTTCTGTAAGAATGAAATACTTCGACAACCACGGGAATCTGCTAACAGCAGTAGCCCAATTGCTCTTTATGTATTTGAAAATACCATCAAGGACTTGCTGTCTTTTGTTAGCGACCAGAATGACGCGAGCGCCGGGGAAAAACATGATGAAGAGTATTGCAATGATACTCGTCATATCCGACTTACCAGTACCATGGCCGGAGGTCACACTTGTCCAACTGCCGTCCTGCTGCGTGGACTCAATGATCTCATCCTGCTGCCAGGTTGGTGTCTTCCCAAACAACACATCAGCGGCCGCAATCCAGTCATAACGATATAGCGCCACCAGCTCGCGCCAACGAGGGTCAGTTACGCAACTTCTGGCCATTAATCAGCATCCCCGTACAGTTTGCGGGTAACTTCTTCGTCTTCCTCCTCGTCTTCGTCCAGATCCTGTTCAAGCCATGCTTCGTTTGATATGCCTTCCGCATCGACATCACCATAACCGCCTGTATCGACGATATCGGCAATTTCTTCTCTACGATGCTCAATCCACAATGCGGCATCAGCGCGGCGGCTGGCGGCCCGTTCTCGTGCGATTTTATCCAGATCTTCAAGGGATGGAGCGCCAGATGCTGTTTGGTTTTCCTCGTCATCGGTATTGGTCTTAGGAGCACGCAGATCGGCTTTGATTTGCTCCAGCATCAGGGGCGGAACTTTCCCGCCATGCGCCTCGATGAATTCAGCTGCTTCCAGCACTGACCAGTTATTTTCACGCTTTCGTTCGTATGCCAGCTTAACAATGCCAGCTTGCCCCATAGACAAAGCGTGCTTTTCCGCCTCCCGGCTTTCTTTTCGATAGTTATTCCGGATGCTGTAAATGGTGTTGATCAGGCTGCTTATCTGCGCGGAACAGCTGTTTAGCATGCTCGCGATACGGTATTCAGGCGGAGTACCTTCATCATCGCCTTTTTGCTGATCGCGCATTTCCTGCACCAAGCGAATACACGTATCCCTGGCGTTCTCCAGCATAAGGAGATGAGAAAGAGACTTTTCCAGAAGAGTGGTTTCCAGAACATCGGCCCCGGACCGACGCAACATAGCGCGCGCGGCCTTCCGCGCTTCAACGTCATCTATCAGGTAATCGCCAGCTTCGAATTCAAAGCGTTCACCATCATCATCCAGGGTGTCGCGTTCCAGGCGATCACGTAAGGTACGGTGGGCGCGGGTGATCACGTCATGATCATCAGAACGATCATTTATGCGCTTATTTTGGCGCTTAGCGTTCTCGACTGCGGCACTGACAACAGCATTAACTCTTTGTTTTTCTGCCATTTCAGCCACAATGTGATCACCTGCACGTTGATCATTAGCGTGATCAATGATCATGCTTTTTAGTGGTTTCCTGACAGGCTTATTTGGCTTACGGCTGTCCGCTGTTCCGGTGTCTTCTTTGAATGCACGGAGATAACGACGTGCGGTGTTTGGGTTGAGATTAAACTCGGCGGCATATTGTGCGATGGTGTAACCACCATCTCGCGCCAGGCGAGCAAAATTCTTCTTGTGATCGTCCCAGGTCACTTATGCTTCCTTTCGTATAAAACTCTTTTTGACGCGAGGGTAACGAAAGTCACATGTCAAAAGGCCCGGAACGGGCAATCAATCAGATACGTGCGGATGTGGCATTACCGTAATGACGGTGCTGACGGACCACCTTATTGAAAAGTTGACGCGCCATTACCCAAGGCTGGTGCTCCCGGCGTTCCTTTTCGTCCTGCGTCATATAGAGTTCGTTCTGGAGTTTTTCATCAAACCGGCGCGGAGCGCGGCTGCGGCGAAAGAATTCAGGATTCAGAGAATGGATCTGAAATCTACGTGGGCGTGTACTGTCATCAATCAAAACAGACGAATACTTAGACACAGCGATAGCCTTTAAGCGCAGATAAACATCGCGCTTATCGACATCCAGGTGCGGGTATTCCTTTTCAAGAATTGCTGCGAGTTCTTTCGCTGATAGAAGAGATTTAGTGCGGATCATGTAATCCGCAATCTCGTACGATGTTATTCGTGAGTGATTTATTTCCATGAAGTGGCGTCCCTGCCAGTTAAGTAACATCCTGTCACCTACTGATTAGCCCATGTCAACTAATCAACGTCGAATATAATACCCTCGATTAAAGAAATGGCAATACATTAGAGCAATTTTATCTAACACTCGACGAGTGACTTGTGATAGCGCCGACTCCAAGCGCGTAATCAAAGAACAATCGTTGATGCATCGCCAGCCTACCGTGCGTCTTCTCCCAATTATCGCGGTCACGCTCAATATCACGCTGGCATGACTGGCACAGAGGAATAGCATAAATGTCATGCGCGCATAATCGACTATGACGAACGATATAAGGCGTAATGTGAGCGCCAGCTCCCGCAGCTCCACAGCCACAGCATGGACGGGAAGCCACAAAGTCCATGTACTCGGGCAATTTTAGCGATTGAAGTTTTGGTATTTTGAAATGCGCCATACCTGGGTCGGAGTCAACATCCACAGGGCATACTTTTGCACGCATCGGCGCGGCGCGTTCTTCCATCATCTGAACATATGCTGTAGCGCGATCGTCATACGGGCGAATATCCGCCTCTTTCAGAGGTCCGCTATCCTGCGGAGTAGCCTTCATCTTATTTATTGATATGCGGCAGACTTCTTCCGGCATCAGGTGCATCATGTTGCGCATGAAAGCCCACCAGCACAGCTCCTGAATACTTAAATCATGGCTATTTGAAAGGCCCATTTCCTGACGGGCGACATCCAGTATCCAGTTAACGCGATTATTGTGCAGCGTTTCTTTCAGCTCATTAAAACCACGCATCCGGTAATGGTTATCGTGATGCCAGCACAACAACACCGCGCTATTGCCTCGTTCAGCGTGGACAATATGGTTGTCACACCAACTACGATCTGCGGCCTGGCATTGACCCTCTTTCCTACACAACCACGCCACCAGCGCGTCAATTCCACCAATACGGCGAAACAGTTCATCGCTGTTAAAAAACGGCTGCAACGCCTCATTTGTTGCCATGGTTTGCTCGGTAACAACGAGGCCGTCTTCCATGTGCTCGATTAACTCACGCGGCACCGGCTCCATAATAAATTTACGGCCAGCCTCCACCAGCTTTCTGACCTCCTGATCCACTTTGAACGTGGCGAGGCCAAGCTCTTTCTGTACAAAGGGAGTAATTACGGCTTTCACATCACACCTTTAATCACTGATTGGGCTTTATCTGCTGCCCGGCATTCTCTGTTTAAGCACAACCATTTCCTGACGGCATAACACAGCAATAGCGGTCCTGACTCCAATTTGCTTACCAACCAGGTATTGCTTTACCTTGCGGCGACTCACGCCATCAAGAAGCATCTTTAACGCTTCACGGGACAATTTGTTGTATTTGCGTGCCATTAATCTACTCCGCAGAACCATACAATCTACGTAACGTGTCGGCGACAGAAGATACAGATATCTCGCCAGTCGCAGCGCCTACAGTAAGGTCTGCCAGTTCAGGTGAATCAAATACCTGCACCCCGTTACGGCGTAGAAATAGCAGCGCGCTGTTTAGCGCGGTACGCTTATTGGCATCATTGAATATATGCCCTCTCGCTGTAGCCACCAGGTAGGTGGCGGAGACTTCGAAAAGGTCGGTGATCTCTTCGTAGGCAACTCTGGCCTGAACTCTCCCGATAATGGCCTCTGCCCTACCCGGATCAGACATTCCCGGCAGGCCGCCGTAGCGGCTTATATTCGCATCATGAAGCGCCATAAGTTCTTCCGGTGATATATGCCTCATTATCGGTTAACCAGTTCCTTGTTGGTGGAGTCCAGGGTGTCAAACAGGGATGCAAATTCAGCATCCAGCGCCGCTTTTTTGTAGGCTTCGAAAGTAGCCTTGCTGACAATTACTGCTGGCTCACGGCCTCTGCGGGTGATTTCAACCTCTTCCCCGGCTTCAACATTGTTGAGCACTTCAGAAAGGTTGCCACGCGCGGTACGGAAGTTAATGGATTGCATAAAAACCTCGTGTACTCGTTATGTGTACACAATTATAAACTTCACAGGCATAAAGCACCAGCCCTTTGCAGCTTAAATAACCGGACAATCATCAAACTCCCCACTTCTGGCATCATTGATGACATGAGTGATCACACCAAAAACAGCATTACTGCCCGTGTATCCATCGTCATCTACTGGTAACGCCTCTTTCTTCCCGGTGCTTAAATCCTCCAGGTGCTGGCGCGGATACTTTCGGTATCTCTTTATGCGATATTCACCCTCCATAGCGCACACAAGCAGAGAACCATCAACCGGAGTAAGCGAGGAATCAACCACCAGCAAAGCACCCTGCAATATTCCCTCACGGTGATGGCTATCAGCGGCCCGCATGAAGTAGGTTGCTGATGGATGCCTGATTAGTTGCTGATCAAGAGAAATTCGGCTTTCAACATAATCCGCCGCAGGAGAAGGGAAGCCCATAGCGTTTTCACCTCAACAATACTGTTCATTTATACAGTATACATTAAAGAGACACCTTTGGTGCAAACGCGTTACGTACATCAACCACCGCTGATGATTTTGTGCGCTTTGCTACTATTCATCACCAACGGATCAGCGGAACCTCGTTGCCAATCAGTTAATAAGGAATTAGCTATGCCTAATCGCATTCCCCTCGATCCTGTATTGCCCAAAAATTTTGACTGCACTCCTAACGAGAAACGCTCTAAAGCTCAGCTGGACGCCTGGTGGGACCATCCCTATGGGGTTACAGAACATGACGGGAAAATTGTTGTTTATTGTCTGAATGGTGGCGCGTGGGACCGCCCGTCCGTGCTGGGTTTGGCAAATAACTATGATGAAGCCTGTGAACTTGCCGAAAGACAGCAGGCAAGCTGGGTAAAAACACGGTCTGAACCGACATTAATGTTTTCAAAAGAACCGCCATTTATACTGGCGAGGATGCCGCAGCGACCGGATCATCAACAAGAAATTGTTGCTGAATTTTCCTCAATGGACGAGATGAATCTCTTCTCATTAAAGCAGGAAGAAAGGGACCGCGTCGAAGTGTCTCCAACTCTCGACCACAACCGGATGAACCTGGCCCAGCTCGCCTGGTACAGCAAAGAATTGGAGATGTCTATCGCCCGGCTTGAAAACGAAAAAGCCGCTATCCAAGCCCAGCATGAAGCTGTCATTGCCAGGATACGAGAAGTTCAAAACGGTTAACTACCGCTATTTCTTTACGGCATCATCTTTCTGATATGCCGGATCGCTCCCTTTTGGCAACTGGAGGCTTAACTGCCGGTAGTGCCGTAGACGTTCCATGAAATAGGTGCGCAGGTTCTCTGGTTGCTCGCGGGCTACCTGTTCAGCTATGACAGGTATGTTCAATCGCTCTTTGTACGCCACACCGCTGGCAGCCAGATCAACGTTCACCTTATCCCGTTCTTCCTGACTTTTAGCTGCAATATTCCAATCGCTCATATTTAAGGCTCACATTTCCAGATGGTATTCTGAACACCCGAACCGGGCGCAAGATGAGGGTTAGCGTTCGCGCTATGCTGATATACTGCTTTAGACTTCCCATATTGCTGACAGGCTTTATCTGCGGTTTTTTGCAGGCTATCCAGGCCATACCAACCATCTGACTGGATGCTAACCTTTTCGCCGTCATTGTATTGCACCATCGCACATCCAGACACTGCCAACATCGCGCCGACAATAACGCTTTTCCATAAAACTCTATGCAACATAGACAAAAATCCCCTCTGTGAATTGAGGGGATTTTAGCATGGTGATCAGAGATCAGCTTTATGCAGAATTTTATCCACCAGCGATGTGATTTTTTCTGCCAGGTCATCATTACTTACCCAATCCTGGCGGGCAGCCAGAACGGGCGACAAGGCTAATATTAACTCTCGTCGTAATGATACGTTCCTTGCTACAGGCGGAATACGTGGTGCTGGTGGTGGTTTAAGCCCCTCGCTCCCTTGTATTTCTGGAGTATTCGGCTGATAGCCATTAGTTATTTTCGGCGGTATTGGACGAGGACGAAACATCGCGCTACCTCCTACACTCAGGGCAGGTGTTCCCTTCCGCAAAGTAGGGGAAACTGCTATCAAGTTCATCACACCATCTGCGATGCTCGTAGCACCAAAAAGCCTCCCACGGTAAACCAAGAGACTTCATCCACCGGGATACTCGATCTGGTATATCTGCTGGTGGCAGTTCTTCTGGCAATAATTTGCCTGATAATTCCCTTTCCGCCCGCGCCAGCATTCCTTTTAGACTCGCATTCTCTTTTTCAAGAATCTCTATGCGCGCCTGTAACTCAGCTTTCGTTGGCATGGCCCGCCTCTTGCTTATCAGCCACCAGCGGCAATAAAACCCTGGCCATCTTATGAACCAATAGTGCATCAATAATGCCAAGCGTATGCCCTGGCTTAATGTTTAATGCCGCCTCAAGGTGACATCTTTCCAGGCCACTTTTCTCGACTTGTTTATGATGATCTGGCGTAATAACGTCGCCCAAAACACGGCTAATTTTTTCTCGTAATTGCTGGGTGCCAGCACACTTGATCGCTGTATCGTGGAGGCGGTTAACCAGTTCGCGATAAACATGCGGCTTAATGCGGATACGTTCACCGGTGACGCCATTTCCTGACGCAGGCACCGAACTATCCGGAATATCCGGATAGTTGCCAGCCAGTCTACGCAACACAGCCTTAACGGCCTCAATACGGTCATCATCGCAACTTTTCGCCGTATCTATGCGGTCGAGCATGATGATGGCGTTATCAATATCAGGATTGCCGGCCCACTCATTGCCGCGATTGGATTCGGCAGCCTGGTTACCAGATGCGGGTTGATTGTTGGCTTTACCTTGTCTGTCATCACTGCATGAATGCCCTTCCAGCCAGGCCAATGCTTGTCGCATGAAATACGCAATATGTTTGCCGTGGTAACGGAAGCTGCCTGCTGGGCTCATGCCCGCCGAAAGATCCACGATGTGCACGTCCGCATCCCGTCAGCACTGACGGAAGAAGCCCTGGAGCAGATCGGTCAGTTGTACGCCATAGAGGCGGATATAAGGGGAATGCCGGCAGAGCAGCGGCTTGCTGAACGTCAGCGAAAAACGAAACCGCTGTTGAAATCCCTGGAAAGCTGGTTGCGTGAAAAGATGAAGACCCTGTTCTTCGGCTCTGGCCATGGTGGTGAGCGGGGAGCGCTACTGTACAGCCTGATCGGGACGTGCAAACTGAATGACGTGGATCCAGAAAGCTACCTTCGCCATGTGCTTGGCGTCATAGCAGACTGGCCGGTCAACCGGGTCAGCGAACTGCTTCCGTGGCGCATAGCACTGCCAGCTGAATAACACATCCCCGTCAATACGGCCCTCGCTGTACGCTTACTTTTGTTCGGACTGCTTATGGCCTTTTTCCACTGGTGGCGCAGGAAAGTTAACCGGCTGCCACCATGGGATGACGTGTAAACCGTGCAGGCATGTTTTCACGTGGTGACGCTTTCATTGGGGGTCTACGCCGGAACCCCAATATTGTTCACATACATGAATTTGAAAAACTAAGCGATACTGCTGTCCGTACCTTATAAACTTATTTCAACGCTTCCGGCAGCGTCACAATCCACAGTTCACTGTCAGACTCCGGTTTCTCCAGTGGCTTCACTCTGAGGGTCGTTTCAACCTGCTTGTCGTCAAGCGTCAGCTTTCCTTCCGCGTTCACCCGATAATCCTTGAATGTCTTGCCCTCGACCGGATGTTGCATCGCCACCTTCACGCCAAAGTCGTTATCGTTCGCCACCGCCAGCGTTTTGCTGTCGATCAGCGCCAACCCTTCAGCCTTCTCCTGCTGCCAGCCCAAGGAGCGCAGATCAACAACCTGCGTTTTCTGCGCAAGGGTAATGCCGCGCTGTGACAGGGTTTTCTCATCATCAAACTCCGGATACTCACCCGGCTTGTCGAAGCCTGACAGGTCGCTCGCCTTATTGAGATCGACCTTGTAAATCAGGTTACGCATTCTGTTGTTTTTATCTCTTCCCTGTTCGATCAGCAGGATGTGCTGGTTATCGAGCGCCACGATGTCTCCGATTTTAGCGTCGCTGTTTTTGCTGTAGACCGCGCTGTCGATGGGATAACCGTACATCGCGGTTTTTCCGCTTGCCGGATCGAAGCTCACCAGACGCGTAAACAGCGCCTTTTCCTTGCTCTTAGCGTCGATATCCAGCGTACTTTGCACGGCGACAATAATACGCCCGTCCGGCATACGGGTGAGGCCTTCAAAGCCGCGGTTCGCCTGACGCCATTTGAGGATATTTGGCAAACCGCCCGCAATCGCTTTTTCCCCTTCCGCCGCCTGCGGACCGTGGATTGCCAGGATTTTCCCTTTACTGTCGATGTTAATCAGGAACGGGCCATACTCATCGCACAGCCAGTAACCTCCTTTACCATCCGGAGTGATCCCTTCCGTATCCAGCCCGCGATTATCCCCCTTCAGTCTATGTAACGTGTCGCTGAAGGCCACTTCATTGGTGGAGCCAATCACGTCGCTTGCCAGCGGCAGACCGTTGATCGCGCCTTTATCGTCATGCAGAGGACGGGGATCGATGGCCTCCGCTTTGCCGTTTTGTACACGAATCGTCATCAGCAGCGGCGCGAAATCTGGCGTAACGAAAATTTTAGTTTCGTTTTTCCCCTCTTTCGGTGAATCCGCGTTCGGACCGCGATCGGTAATGGTTGCGAATGTCAGGGCATCGCCCTGTTTACCGGTGAACAGCAGGCCAGAACCTATCCCAACCGGAAGGCCGTTCGGGAATGCACTGGCAAATGCGCCGGCGTAGTTCACGTGCGTGCCTTCTGGAAAACTGACGACATAGCGCTCAGCCGTAGGTTGTGCCGCCAGGGCAGAGAAAGAGAGCGTACAACCGATTAGCACGGGAATAATTTTTCTTTTCATATTGTTAGCATCCATAAAGTGAAGATCACACTACACCATAAAGAAGAAATGAGTCAGGAAAATGACATCGAATGGCAACATGCGCGGGCCTGAGGCCAAAGAAATGTAAAACACTGTTGTTATTTGTAACAACGGAAACATTTACGGAAATTATTTGTCTTTCTTCGTGATCAAAAATGCTGTGTCTTGTTGGATTGGAGTGATGAGGGCTGCGTTTAGGAAACGCCCTATATTGTACGGTTGCATTATCGCGGTAGGGGTAATGCACGTGTCAGTATGATGAGCTGACCACACTCACGTGGGTGGACTGGTATAACAATCGACGATTGCTGGAAAGGCAGGGCCATATCCCACCGGCAGAAGCAGAAAAAGCTTATTATGCTTCCATCGGAAACGATGATCTGGCAGCCTGAGTTCACAGATAAAACACTCTCCAGGAAACCCGGGGCGGTTCAATTGCTGGATAAGATCATAACGATACACCGGGTTAAACAGGTGGTCACTGCTTCACTGAAGCTGCGTGATTATGATGGTCAGGTAGCAGAAGCTATGCCCATGATACCAAAATGACGAAAGCCGAAATGTCTGAAAGCGTGTGTATTACCTGAAAATATGACCGGCTCCGGGGTACGTAACCGATTCAACAAAGCCAGGTGATGCTGCCAACTTACTGATTTAGTGTATGATGGTGTTTTTGAGGTGCTCCAGTGGCTTCTGTTTCTATCAGCTGTCCCTCCTGTTCAGCTACTGACGGGGTGGTGCGTAACGGCAAAAGCACCGCCGGACATCAGCGCTATCTCTGCTCTCACTGCCGTAAAACATGGCAACTGCAGTTCACTTACACCGCTTCTCAACCCGGTACGCACCAGAAAATCATTGATATGGCCATGAATGGCGTTGGATGCCGGGCAACTGCCCGCATTATGGGCGTTGGCCTCAACACGGTTTTACGTCACTTAAAAAACTCAGTCCGCAGTCGGTAACCTCGCGCATACAACCGGGCAGTGATGTGATTGTCTGCGCTGAAATGGACGAACAGTGGGGCTACGTCGGTGCTAAATCACGTCAGCGCTGGCTGTTTTACGCGTATGACAGGATACGGAGGACAGTTGTGGCGCACGTTTTCGGTGAACGCACTCTGGCCACACTGGAGCGTCTTCTGAGCCTGCTGTCGGCCTTTGAGGTCGTGGTATGAATGACGGATGGCTGGCCGCTGTATGAATCACGCCTGAAGGGAAAGCTGCACGTTATCAGCAAGCGTTACACTCAGCGCATTGAGCGACATAATCTGAATCTGAGACAACATCTGGCAAGGCTGGGACGGAAGTCACTGTCGTTCTCAAAATCGGTGGAGCTGCATGACAAGGTCATCGGGCATTATCTGAACATAAAACACTATCAGTAAGTTGGAGTCACTACCTGCCAGGTGGAGGAAGTAAATGCTGCCTGTCTTCCGTTGCCTCTGATATCGTTCCATCAATATCTACTATGACGATGTACGGACGTTCCTGGTGTGCGTGTTTATTGAAAATACTCAAATGCCCTCCTCATTGGACGAAAAAAATGCTGGTGGGCGCACTCCACCAGCATTAAAAGTGACACTGTAACTATCAGCGAACGTAAATAGTGCCGCCGTTCTCTTTTTCCCATGCATCGCTACGTGCATAGCAAACATCGAGAAGTCTTCTTGCCGCAGTTTCCTCTAAACCCAATTCAACAACCAACTGCTCATGACGGCGGGTAACTACATCAAATAGGCTATGCAGCCCTTTATTGGCCAGTTCATCAATGAATTCCGGTTCGAACGGTAGCTCTGCATCTGCCAACATAACCTCTTGCGCCCACTCGACACGACGGACCAGTTCCGGGCGGCGGCTTTCCATCTCTTTACAGATCAATTCATGGAAGAACTCTACCCAACCTTCCGGCTGGAACTCGCGGAAAATGGCCAACGGCTGGAAGTTTGGCATCAACCATTCGTTGATCCGGATATCAATGGCATAGCCCATGTCGCAGCAGAACTGATAAGCAAAGTCCAGCTTAGAAACGATATAAGGACGCTCGTTATTGAACTCTTTAGGCGATGAGATCCCATAAGCCAGGAGGCGCGGGAAGAAGGAGATTTGCCCTAACGTCGGATGAAGTTTGCTTGCAGGGAAACGGCGCTCAGTAATGCCATACATTTCCTTCTTGAGCGTCGCAAATTTGGCATTCTCATTAACCAGCGCGGTAACCTCTGCTTTTTTATTAGCAAATGCCACGCGCGCTTCGCTTGCATCTTTAATAGTTTTTTTGAGCTGTTGGTTAAGGTCGGCGACCTGCTTACGCAGTTCCTGTCGCTCGCTTTTAGCTTTGTTATAGCGTTTCTCAAGGTTAAAAGGATCAAGTTTCATGATCTCTTTATATTGAGATTTTAGCGTTGAAATCTGTGAGTTCCGCAGTTCAACCATCGCGGTCATTTCATTGAGTTTTGTTTCCAGCTCAATGCTTATACGTTCGGCATTATCAGCACGCTGGTTGGCGTCATGCGTCGCATCGTCGATCGCGTCCTGTTGCTGGCGTTTCAAATGTTCAATTTGCAGCTGAAGCTCTTCAATTTCTTTACCCTTCAGACCGAGATCCAACTGCATATTTTCAGCTGCATCTACCAGGGAGTTATGGCTATCAGCTTCTGCGTTATAAACATCAATAAGCTGTGCGTGAAGCATCTCCGCTGACTGAACCGCATTATCAAAAAAACGTGCTGTGAGGTCATCACAACTAACGCGGCGTTGCGCGGCCCGGATGTTCTGGATAATGGCCGGGATACCGGCATTCAGGACATCAGGGATAGATACATTTTCGATTGATTGGTTTTGTGCTGAAGTGCTCATTTCAAAGTTCCGTATTAGCTTGTGCTTCGGTCATTTTTCCTAAGTATGAAGGAGGAAGGACTACGCAATTTGTATCCAGTCCCTCACCTATGGCAGCCTGTAAAATTCTGGCTAAGGTGAGTCTCTTGTTGCGATACCTGGTGATGACATGCCTGATACCGCCGGTCGGCGTAACAAAGGCGATCAGCCAGTAGTGATATTTCCGTCGGAATGGCCACATAGTGCACCTTGTAGATTGCTCTAATAAAAAACGTGATGAGTGTACATCACGTTTTAAAAATATGGAATTATTAGAGCAATATTATTCTGATTCTTGCTCAAAAAATGAGCTGATAAGGGGAAGCCAATCCTCTGACACTTCGCGAGGTCGCGGTTTGCCGTGGAAAAAGATTATTCGGCAGTCCTTTGGTAATGCCCCATTCCCCCTGGAGTAGCGCGCACTTGCATATTTCGAACCAGGTTCCACAACATCGGCCTTGGGTGATGCTGCCAACTTACAGATTTAGTGTATGATGGTGTTTTTGAGGTGCTCCAGTGGCTTCTGTTTCTATCAGCTGTCCCTCCTGTTCAGCTACTGACGGGGTGGTGCGTAACGGCAAAAGCACCGCCG
>NZ_JBJQLG010000027.1:0-31098 GCF_046486495.1 Escherichia sp. WS3227_2 | reverse complement strand
CTCACTGTCGCGAGGTGGCGTATATTACGCTTTCCTCTTTCAGAGTCAACCCTGAATTTCAGGATTTTTCTCTTCAACCGAACCGGCTGTTTGTGTGAAGTGATTCACATCCGCCGTGTCGATGGAGGCGCATTATAGGGAGTTCTCCGCAGGCCGCAATAGAAAAATTGCAGAAAAATGACTGACTGCTGCATTCCCCAGCAAAACCCCGCTTTATACCTTTTTACGCACAGAGTTATCCACAATCATCAATGTAATTTCTGTATTTTTCCCACGGTAAACACTGTCAAAATTGTGATCACCATTGAAAGAGAAAAATTCGCGAGCGTTGCGCAAACGTTTTCGTTACAATGCGGGCGAAAAATAAAGATGCCCCGTTAGGGGCGTTAGCTGAGTTTTTCGCGAAAAATTCAGCTAACGCTCTCTGTAATAGTCAAATCCAGGGGATTTACCATGCAACAACGTCGTCCAGTCCGCCGCGCTCTGCTCAGTGTTTCTGACAAAGCCGGTATCGTCGAATTCGCCCAGGCACTTTCCGCACGCGGTGTGGAGCTGCTGTCTACAGGGGGCACTGCCCGTCTGTTAGCAGAAAAAGGTCTGCCGGTAACCGAAGTTTCCGATTACACCGGTTTCCCGGAGATGATGGATGGACGCGTGAAGACCCTGCATCCGAAAGTACATGGTGGCATTCTGGGCCGTCGCGGCCAGGACGATGCCATTATGGAAGAACATCAGATCCAGCCTATCGATATGGTGGTTGTTAACCTGTATCCGTTCGCCCAGACCGTTGCTCGTGAAGGCTGCTCGCTGGAAGATGCGGTTGAGAACATCGATATCGGCGGCCCAACGATGGTGCGCTCCGCCGCCAAGAACCATAAAGATGTCGCAATAGTGGTGAAGAGCAGCGACTACGACGCCATTATTAAAGAGATGGATGACAACGAAGGATCGCTGACGCTTGCAACCCGTTTCGACCTCGCCATCAAAGCCTTCGAACACACTGCCGCCTACGACAGCATGATTGCCAACTACTTCGGCAGCATGGTTCCGGCTTACCACGGTGAAAGCAAAGAAGCCGCCGGTCGCTTCCCACGCACGCTGAACCTGAACTTCATTAAGAAGCAGGATATGCGTTACGGCGAGAACAGCCACCAGCAGGCTGCCTTCTATATAGAAGAGAATGTGAAAGAAGCCTCCGTTGCTACCGCAACCCAGGTTCAGGGTAAAGCCCTCTCTTATAACAACATCGCCGACACCGATGCGGCGCTGGAGTGCGTGAAAGAGTTCGCCGAGCCGGCATGTGTGATTGTGAAGCACGCCAACCCTTGCGGCGTGGCTATCGGCAATTCCATTCTTGATGCTTACGATCGCGCGTACAAAACCGACCCGACCTCCGCATTCGGCGGCATTATCGCCTTTAACCGCGAGCTGGATGCGGAAACCGCGCAGGCCATCATTTCTCGTCAGTTTGTTGAAGTGATTATTGCGCCGTCCGCCAGCGAAGAAGCCCTGAAAATCACCGCCGCCAAACAGAACGTACGCGTCCTGACCTGCGGTCAGTGGGGCGAGCGTGTTCCGGGTCTTGATTTCAAACGCGTGAACGGCGGTCTGCTGGTTCAGGATCGCGATCTGGGCATGGTCGGCGCGGAAGAACTGCGCGTCGTCACCAAACGTCAGCCGACTGAACAAGAGCTGCGTGATGCGCTGTTCTGCTGGAAAGTGGCGAAGTTCGTGAAATCCAACGCCATCGTCTATGCCAAAAACAATATGACCATCGGTATTGGCGCAGGCCAGATGAGCCGCGTGTACTCCGCAAAAATCGCCGGTATTAAAGCGGCCGATGAAGGCCTGGAAGTGAAAGGTTCCTCGATGGCTTCTGACGCGTTCTTCCCGTTCCGCGACGGTATTGATGCCGCTGCCGCTGCGGGCGTGACCTGTGTAATCCAGCCTGGCGGTTCTATCCGTGATGACGAAGTGATTGCCGCCGCCGACGAGCACGGTATTGCGATGCTCTTCACCGACATGCGCCACTTCCGCCATTAATGGAGCAATAGATGAAAGTATTAGTGATTGGTAACGGCGGGCGCGAGCACGCGCTGGCCTGGAAAGCGGCGCAGTCGCCGCTGGTTGAAACTGTTTTTGTTGCTCCGGGTAATGCAGGCACTGCGCTGGAACCCACACTGCAAAACGTCGCTATCGGCGTAACCGATATCCCGGCGCTGCTGGATTTCGCGCAAAACGAAAAGATCGATCTAACCATCGTCGGCCCGGAAGCGCCGCTGGTGAAAGGCGTAGTGGATACCTTCCGCGCCGCCGGGCTGAAAATCTTCGGCCCAACCGCAGGTGCCGCGCAGCTGGAAGGCTCGAAAGCGTTTACCAAGGATTTCCTGGCCCGCCATCAGATCCCTACGGCGGAATACCAGAACTTCACCGAGGTAGAACCTGCGCTGGCGTATCTGCGTGAGAAGGGCGCGCCAATCGTCATTAAAGCTGACGGTCTGGCTGCCGGGAAAGGCGTTATCGTGGCGATGACGCAGGAAGAAGCGGAAGCGGCTGTTCACGATATGCTGGCGGGCAACGCTTTTGGCGACGCGGGGCATCGCATCGTTATCGAAGAGTTCCTCGACGGCGAAGAAGCGAGCTTTATCGTGATGGTGGACGGTGAGCATGTGCTGCCGATGGCCACCAGCCAGGATCACAAACGCGTAGGCGATAAAGATACCGGGCCGAACACCGGCGGGATGGGGGCTTACTCCCCTGCGCCAGTGGTGACCGATGAGGTTCATCAGCGCACCATGGAACGTATCATCTGGCCAACCGTGAAAGGCATGGCAGCGGAAGGCAACACCTACACCGGTTTTCTCTACGCGGGCCTGATGATCGACAAACAGGGCAATCCGAAGGTTATCGAATTTAACTGCCGCTTTGGCGATCCGGAAACCCAGCCGATTATGCTGCGCATGAAGTCCGATCTGGTTGAGCTCTGCCTGGCAGCCTGTGAAGGTACGCTTGACGAGAAAACGTCCGAGTGGGATGAACGCGCTTCTCTCGGCGTGGTGATGGCTGCGGGTGGATATCCGGGGGATTACCGCACCGGTGACGTGATCCACGGCCTGCCGCTGGAAGAAGTGGCTGGCGGCAAAGTGTTCCACGCGGGCACGAAACTGGCGGATGACGAGCAGGTAGTGACCAGCGGCGGGCGCGTACTGTGCGTCACCGCGCTGGGTCATACCGTGGCAGAAGCGCAGAAACGCGCTTATGCCTTAATGACCGATATCCATTGGGACGACTGCTTCTGCCGGAAAGATATCGGCTGGCGCGCTATCGAACGCGAGCAGAACTAACGCGACAGTTTTGCCAACAGCGTTTTGCGCGTGATCCCTAACTGACGGGCGGCTTCGGTTTTGTTGCCGCCCGTTTTCTCCAGTGCCGCAAGAATCACCTCTTTTTCGACTTCCACCAGCGGCTGAATATCCTGACTTTGTACCAGCGGGATCGACGTACTCGCAATCGCCAGCGGCAGCTCGCGTTCGGAAATATATTCTCCGGTCAGCAGCACCACCGCCCGTTCCACCGCGTTTTCCAGTTCACGAATATTTCCCGGCCAGTCGTAGTGGATCAGCAGATCCATCGCCTGGGGCGTAAAACCTTTTACTGCCTTGCGATTGCGTTCGGCAAAGCGCTGAAGAAAATGGTTTGCCAGCAGAGGAATATCTTCCCGCCGCTGACGCAGCGACGGAACTTCAATCGCCACCACGTTCAGGCGATAGTAGAGATCCTGGCGAAAACGCCCGGCATTCACCTCTGCGGCAAGATCGCGATGAGTCGCCGCAATCAGCCGGACATCAACCGAAATAGTCTGATTGCTGCCGACACGCTGAACTTCGCGCTCCTGAATCGCACGCAGCAGACGAACCTGCATCATCGGCGAGATATCGCCAATTTCATCGAGAAACAGCGTGCCGCCGTCCGCCTCAACAAAGCGCCCTTCCCGCCGTTTGTCGGCTCCGGTAAACGCCCCTTTTTCGTGACCGAACAATTCAGATTCCAGCAAGGATTCGTTGAGTGCCGCACAGTTGAGCGTTACCAGTGGTTTTTCACTCCGTGCGCTACTGGCGTGAATCGCCCTGGCGACCAGCTCTTTACCGGTGCCGGAATCGCCGTGGATCAGCACCGTGGCTTCCGATGGCGCGACGAGTGCGATTTCACTGAGCAGGTGTTGCATCGCCGGGCTTTTACCGACCATACCGAACTGGCTGGCAGACACCGCAGGCGTTTCAGCGTCAACACTGTGCGTATGCGCAAGCGCCTTTTCCAGCGTCGCCTGCAGGTTATCGAAATCCAGCGGCTTGATGAGATAATCCAGCGCCCCGGTTTTCAACGCCTCTACCGCCGTCTCGACGCTGGAGTACGCGGTCATAATCAGTACCGGAATTGCCGGATTTAACGCTTTGATCTCTTTGAGCGTGGCGATGCCGTCCATCTCTGCCATTCGCACATCGCAAAGCACAAGATCAAAAACCTGTTCCCGCACCTGCTCCAGCGCCTGTCGCCCGCTGTTCGCCAGCGCGACGTTATAGCCCCAGCCGCGCAGTAAAGCCTGCAAAATAGTGCAGTGGCTAATGTCATCATCCACCACCAGAATATCGATATTATCGTGCGTCATCCTTGTGGGTCCTTACGCGTAATAGTGACCGGAAGCCAGAGGGTGAACGTTGCGCCTTTTCCCTCCTGGCTTGCGACCTGAATTGTACCACCGTGTTGTTCAACAATATTATGCACGACCGCCAGCCCCAGTCCGGTGCCTTCGGCCTTCGTGGTGAAATACGGGGTGAAGATGGCTTCAAGCTGATCTGCCGCAATTCCCTTACCGCTGTCGGTAACGCTGATTTTCACGCCCGCGCCGCTTTCGCTGGCCGTCACGCTAATCACACCATGTTGACCAATCGCCTGAATAGCATTGAGATAGAGATTCAACAGGACCTGAGTCAGCCTGTCCGGATCGGCCTGAATTTCCGGTAATGTGTCGTTGGCGGTAAAGCGTAACTGGATCTCCCGGCTGTTTGCATCCTGGCTTACCAGCTGTAATGAGTGGTTAATCAGCGTGTTGAGATCCACCGCCTGCAAAGCCAGATGCGTTGGCTTAACCAGTTCCAGCAACTCGCTTACCACGCGGTTTAAACGGTCGGCTTCTTTCGCCATCACCTGCGCCAGTTGATGCGCTTCTCCCCCTGCTGGCGCGCGTTCGGCAAAGTATTTCGCCAGCCCTTTAATCGAGGAAAGTGGGTTACGGATTTCGTGGGCAACACCTGCCGCAAGATGCCCCAGCGCCACCAGCTTCTCTTTGCGCTTCATTTCATCCTGCAATAGCTGCCGCGAGCGCAGATATCGGCGATACCAGAAGAATGACAACACGCTTGCCAGCAAGACCGTCGCCAGAGCGAAGAGGATAATCAGGGTATTTCTCTGCTCACGATCCTCAGCACTCACAATGTTACTGGCGTCGAAAGCGATAAAAATTGCTTGTGGTGTCGCGGCATACTGCTGCATATGGCGCATCCGGTGCATTCCAGCAGCAAACATCGGTTGAAACTGGCGATAAATTTCCAGAACAGGCTCGCCGTCTGCGCTATCGATCCGCCGCCACGCTTCTTCATCTCCCGGATGTAACTGCTGCATTTTCTGCGGGGAATAAAGCTGTTTTCCCACCATGCCGGAGTTGCTATGCATCACGATTGTTCCTTGTTCATCCGTGACCGCAAACCAACGTACTCCAGGCTGCCCGGCCATTTCTTCCAGTAAGGCCTGCTGCTGCGCATGATGCATGCGCATCCCCATGCCGACGCGCGAGCCGGATTCAAGAGCGCGAATAAGTACACTGCCTTTTTCCAGCAGCGTTTGTCTGGCGGCGGCAGTCTCGCGCCCATAATCGCGAATCACTGTCACCGCAAACAGCCCAACAATGACCACGGGGAGGATCGCGCTTAACCATTTAGCTAAAGAGTCTTTAGAACGTTGCATAAAACGCATCTTCTTCTTTGCCTGCTCATCCCTTTCTGACAGCAGAAATCATGCCATCTTTTATCAGCGCTTACCCTGCGCTGTAACACAAAGGCTTAAGTTTCAATGAGTAAAAATGACTCGCTACCCGCAGCAGGCGAGTCATTTTTACTCGCCTATTGCGTCAGATTGCCCGTCATATCAGCGTTTCGTCGTTGGCACGGAAGATGCAATACCCGAAGTAAGACAACCACTGGAGGATTAACCATGAAACGGAACACGAAAATTGCCCTGATAATGATGGCGCTTTCAGCAATGGCGATGGGATCGACATCTGCATTTGCTCACGGCGGACACGGTATGTGGCAGCAAAATGCCGCGCCTTTGACCAGCGAACAACAGACAGCGTGGCAGAAAATCCATAATGACTTTTACGCTCAAAGCAGCGCACTGCAACAGCAACTGGTGACGAAGCGTTATGAATACAATGCCCTGTTAGCCGCGAACCCACCGGATAGCAGCAAAATTAACGCGGTCGCCAAAGAGATGGAGAATTTGCGTCAGTCGTTAGATGAGTTACGGGTGAAACGAGATATTGCGATGGCTGAAGCGGGTATTCCGCGCGGTACCGGAATGGGTTACGGCGGCTGCGGTGGTGGCGGTCATATGGGTATGGGCCACTGGTAAATCAGAACGTTTTCTCGTTGGGTTGCCAGCGACAGAAATCAGAGTTTGCCACTAACAGTAATTGCGAACCTTCGGGCGCTTCCAGCCATGCCACGCTGACATCAACAGAAGAGCGGCTCTGGCGGCGCTCGATATGCGCTATCGCCTGCGAATCTAAATCAGGTTTAATGGTTTGCCCTTCGCAGGTGGTCACGGTCTGTTCCATCGCATGCCAGCGCCCCTGACGCAGCACGACTCTCCCCTGACGTAAGGCATCGCTAATCTGGCGGATCTGATCAGCACGATAACGGTATAAATCGATTTGGTCGTTAGAAAGCTGCTGCTTTTCCCCATCGGATTCACGTTGCATAAAGCTCAGATCGCCGCGATCGTCAAAACGCGCGCGAATGTTCACCGGCGGTTTGCTGTAAACATTGATATTGATGAGCGTAAGGTTATCGCCCTGCCAGCGATACTCTCGCGTGGTGGTATCGCCACTGCGCCACGGGCTAAACACGGCAAGCAGATGCACATTATCGCCGCTGTCTTTTCGCCAGATGCGTACCGCGCCCTGGTCTTCAGCAAATCCACTGGCGGTAAAGGGAGGAAGTGAAGAGTTGTGACTACAGGCAGTGAGAAACAGCACACCTGCCAGCATCAATGATCGACGCCAGAAAGACAAAAGGGGTGAAACCACCCCTTCGTTAAAACTGTTCACTGCCACGCAATCTTACTTAACTGCGTCTTTCAGTGCCTTGCCAGAAACAAATGCCGGTACGTTAGCTGCGGCAATTTTGATTTCTTTACCGGTCTGCGGGTTGCGGCCAGTACGCTCAGCGCGGTGGTTCACTTTGAAGGTACCGAAACCAACCAGTTGTACAGCATCGCCTTCTTTCAGAGACTCAGTAATTGCAGCCAGAGTGGACTCCAGAGCAGCTTTAGCCTGGGTTTTGGACAGTTCTGCTTTCTCTGCAATTACATCAATCAGTTGAGTCTTGTTCATAAGTTATCCTTACAATGTGTTTATCGCTTGCTAAGCATCGAGTGCGACGGAAATGCCAGAATAGCACTCTCCTGCATACACGCACCGATAGCCACTTTTTTTCGCCCCCCAAATGTAGACCAGACGGGGGGCGAAAGGGAAGACTCCAGGTACGACAAATCAGGCGTTAAATCACGTTTTCTGGTCTTATTGCTGAAAAATTATACCAATATTGCTCTCGCCCGCCTCACGCAGGTCTGCCCTAAGGCCTTTTATCAGCTCGATATCGCGTTCTTCGCACTCAGCTAAAAGTCGGAATATTTCCCACTGAATGTCCCATTCTTGCTCTACAGCTGGGTTTTCTTTGAGCTCTTCATCGCTCATTTCGCGACCAGCCTGAGTCATTTCCAGCATCGCAACGGTCGTGATGGAGGTCTTACTCACTTCCACCGCGTGTTCGAGCGTTTCACCACTCAAACGCGAATGGACCAGTTCACTTAACGCCACGCATGCATCGATTGCCGGATAAACGCCGTACAGATCGAAATCGTCGGCTGAAGGAATCGCTTCTTCAAATTTCTCCAGTTGGCTGTCGAAATTTACTTTTGCGTCTTTGACGGTCAGCGTTTCCCAGATGAGATCGAGAATGCGGCGGTAAATCTGCCCATCACTAAAACCAGTTTGCTGACAGAATACGGCGTAATTAGGGTACATGCGTTCGCATAAGCAGGCCATAAAAGTGACGTGCTGCCAGCTTTCCAGGCGCTCCAGACGCAGATGAATTGGGTTTTGTAACATGTTGAGTTCTCAAATACGGAAATTATCCGCAGTTTACCTGAATTAGGGCTGATTTGCTGTATAGCGCACGAACGCCGGACGTTCCGAGGCCACCGCGTCCGCCCAGCGCGTTGGCTCCGGCAGACGATAGCCTTTCATGCAGCGTTGTACCCACGCTAGCGCGCTGTCCACGCTGACCCGATGACCGGTAGCGATAAACAACGGGTTACAGCGCGCTTTGCTGCGCCAGACCCAGGCCAGCTGCTCGCCTTTATCCATCAGTGGGGCCAGCGCGCCCGGTTCGCTGGAGAGCGGTTCGAATTTACCGCAGAGACGTTTTTTCGCTACGCCTATCGTTGGCACATCCACCAGCAAACCAAAATGGCTGGCGACGCCAAGACGGCGAGGATGCGAGATCCCATGACCATCGACAAACACTAAATCAGGTTTTTGCGACAGCATCTCCCACGCTGCCAGCAGCGCAGGATATTCGCGGAAGGAAAGAAAACCTGGAATGTAAGGCATGGTGGTGGCGATGCGGGCCACTTTATACTCCACCAGCTCAAGCGTGGGGTATTTCAGCAGCACCATCGCCGCTCGCGTCACTTCTCCGCCCTGCTCAAATCCGACATCGGCTCCGGCGATCAGATCCGGCGGATCTTTATCGAGTCGATCCTCGCGGATCACAGAAGAAGCCAGTTCAATTTGTTGAGCGCGTAATGACGCGAGATCCATAATCGCTCCTTAGAGCCTGGTCCACCAGGCGTAATTGTTGAAGGCAGTTTGAGGCCGGACAGCGCGGAAAAACCGGAGCGTACACGTAGTACGTGAGGATTTTGAGCACTGCCCGGCCTCAAAATGGCAAATAAAATAGCCTGATGGACCAGGCTCTTAGCGGTGATACTGTTCAGATAACCGATGCACTGCCTCCACAAACACGCCAGCATGTTCTGGCGGCACATCCTGATGAATGCCGTGACCAAGGTTAAAGACATGACCTTCACCGTGACCGAAACCTGCAAGTATAGTCGCTACTTCTTCTTCAATGCGGGCTGGCGGCGCGTACAGCATCGACGGATCCATATTGCCCTGCAACGCGACTTTATTGCCCACGCGGCGGCGCGCATCGGCGATGTCCGTTGTCCAGTCGAGGCCCAGCGCATCGCAACCGGTTTCTGCCATCGCTTCCAGCCACTGTCCGCCGCCTTTGGTAAACAGCGTGACCGGTACGCGGCGACCGTCGTTTTCACGCAGTAAACCATCAACAATTTTATGCATGTAATAGAGCGAGAACTGTTGATAATCGCGCCCGGTAAGCACGCCGCCCCAGGTGTCGAAAATCATCACAGCCTGAGCACCGGCTTTAATCTGCGCATTCAGATACAAAGTGACGCTTTTCGCCAGTTTATCGAGTAGCGCGTGCAGCGCCTGTGGATCGGCATACATCATTTTTTTGATCACGGTGAACGCTTTGCTGCTGCCGCCTTCCACCATATAGGTCGCCAGCGTCCACGGGCTGCCGGAAAAACCAATCAGCGGCACTTCGCCTTTCAGTTCGCGACGAATGGTACGCACCGCGTTCATCACGTAACCCAGCTCATCTTCCGGGTCCGGAATTGGCAGTTTATCGACGTCGGCTTTGCAGGTGACTGGCGAGGTAAAACGCGGACCTTCTCCGGCTTCAAAATAGAGCCCTAACCCCATCGCGTCCGGCACGGTGAGGATATCGGAAAAGAGGATCGCCGCATCCAGCGGATAGCGACGCAGCGGTTGCAAAGTCACTTCGCACGCCAGCTCGGCGTTTTTGCACAGCGACATAAAATCGCCCGCCTGGGCGCGCGTGGCTTTATATTCCGGTAGATAGCGACCCGCCTGGCGCATCATCCATACTGGAGTGACATCAACGGGCTGGCGCAGCAGCGCCCGCAGATAACGATCGTTTTTAAGTTCGGTCATTTTGGCTGTTCCTTAGTGCGTCAGGCGGTCAGTGTATCATCACTCATACTCTGCCCGACACATCGCCACCGTATCTTCTATCAGACGGCGCGCTACGGTGCCGGGCGGCGGGAGTAACGGCAAATCGTCATAGCGATACCAGTTCGCCTCGAGCAATTCTTTCGGGTCGATCACGATGTCGCCGCTGTCGTATTCCGCCATAAACGCGGTCATTAAAGACTGAGGAAACGGCCACGGCTGGGAAGTCACATAACGCAAGTTTTTAACTTTAATTCCGCTCTCTTCCATCACTTCCCGCGCGACCGCCTGCTCGAGGGTTTCGCCCACTTCGACGAATCCGGCAAGTACCGTATGGACACCGTTACGATGGCGGGTATGCTGGGCGAGGAGGATCGAATCATCGCGACGGATGGCAACAATAATGCAGGGGGCGATTTGCGGATAGTAACGCTCACGGCAATGACTGCACAGCATCGCCCATTCGGTTTTGCTTGGATACATTTCATGCCCGCAGTAACCACAGTATTTATGCGATCGGTAAAACTCCGCCAGTTGTACGCCTCGTCCGGCCAGTTGAAACAGCCCAACATCGAGATCAATGACCTGACGTACCGACCCCATATCGTGACGCCGCTGCTGTTGTACTAACCAAACAGGTTCCCCCTGCCATTCGCCGATTTGTAGTGCGCGCTGACCCACAAGATCGAAATTTGCCGCTTCGCCATATGGCAATTCTCCCTTCGGCAACCATAATTTTTGTTCATGGCTGACGACCCACCAGCCGTGATCTAATTTTTCAATTATACGATCCATAGCTCTTGCACTACCTTTGCATCACTGGCATGTTTAACATGGTTTTTACATTTCTCACTGAGCAGTTTTTGAATACAAACTTGCGGAGTCAATCATGCTTAACCAGCTCGATAACCTGACGGAACGCGTCAGAGGAAGTAACAAACTGGTTGATCGCTGGCTACATGTACGTAAGCATCTGCTCGTGGCTTACTACAATCTGGTTGGCATTAAGCCTGGCAAAGAATCGTACATGAGGCTAAACGAAAAAGCCCTTGATGATTTTTGTCAGAGCCTGGTCGATTACTTGTCTGCCGGGCATTTCAGTATTTATGAGCGCATTCTTCATAAGCTGGAAGGCAACGGGCAACTCGCGCGCGCCGCGAAGATTTGGCCGCAACTTGAAGCCAATACTCAACAGATTATGGATTACTACGATTCCAGCCTGGAAACCGCCATCGATCATGATAATTACCTTGAGTTTCAACAGGTTTTATCTGACATCGGCGAGGCGCTGGAAGCGCGCTTTGTGCTGGAAGATAAGCTGATTCTGCTGGTGCTTGACGCCGCCCGCGTCAAACATCCTGCTTGAGTTCTGTGCTGTTAACGCGTAATTTACATTCAACGCCCCGTTTGTGGGGCTAATTTCTTGTCGGAGTGCCTTAACTGGCTGAGACCGTTTATTCGGGATCCGCGGAACCTGATCAGGCTAATACCTGCGAAGGGAACAAGAGTTAATCTGCTATCGCATCGCCTTTGCGGCGATCGTCTCTTGCTTCATCCGTCGTCTGACAAGCCACGTCCTTAACTTTTTGGAATGAGCTATGTCTGCAACAAAACTGACCCGCCGCGAACAACGCGCCCAGGCCCAACATTTTATCGACACCCTGGAAGGCACCGCCTTTCCCAACTCAAAACGCATTTACATCACTGGCACACACCCCGGCGTGCGCGTGCCGATGCGTGAGATCCAGCTTAGCCCGACGCTAATTGGCGGCAGCAAAGAACAGCCGCAGTACGAAGAAAACGAAGCGATTCCGGTCTACGACACCTCCGGTCCGTATGGCGATCCACAGATCGCCATTAACGTGCAGCAAGGGCTGGCAAAACTACGTCAGCCGTGGATCGATGCGCGCGGCGATACCGAAGAACTTACCGTACGCAGTTCCGATTACACTAAAGCGCGGCTGGCAGATGATGGCCTCGACGAGCTGCGTTTTAGCGGCGTACTAACACCAAAACGCGCCAAAGCAGGACGCCGCGTCACCCAACTGCACTACGCCCGCCAGGGCATCATCACACCGGAAATGGAATTCATCGCCATCCGCGAGAATATGGGCCGCGAGCGCATACGTAGCGAAATTTTACGCCACCAGCATCCGGGAATGAGCTTTGGCGCACATCTGCCGGAAAATATCACCGCGGAATTTGTCCGTGATGAAGTTGCTGCCGGACGTGCGATTATCCCGGCCAACATTAATCATCCGGAATCGGAGCCGATGATTATTGGCCGTAACTTCCTGGTAAAAGTTAACGCCAATATCGGCAACTCGGCGGTCACCTCTTCCATCGAAGAAGAAGTGGAAAAGCTGGTATGGTCCACGCGCTGGGGAGCGGATACGGTGATGGATCTCTCCACCGGTCGCTATATTCACGAAACCCGCGAGTGGATTTTGCGTAACAGCCCGGTGCCGATCGGTACAGTGCCGATCTACCAGGCGCTGGAGAAGGTTAACGGGATCGCCGAAGATCTTACCTGGGAAGCGTTCCGCGACACGCTGCTGGAACAGGCCGAGCAAGGTGTGGATTACTTCACTATCCATGCGGGCGTACTGCTGCGCTATGTGCCGATGACCGCGAAACGCCTGACCGGTATCGTCTCTCGCGGCGGTTCGATTATGGCGAAATGGTGCCTCTCCCATCATCAGGAAAATTTCCTCTATCAACACTTCCGCGAAATTTGTGAAATCTGTGCCGCTTATGACGTTTCGCTGTCGCTGGGCGACGGCCTGCGCCCCGGTTCTGTTCAGGACGCCAACGATGAAGCGCAATTTGCCGAGCTGCATACGCTGGGTGAACTGACCAAAATCGCCTGGGAATATGACGTACAGGTGATGATTGAAGGCCCAGGCCACGTGCCGATGCAGATGATCCGCCGCAATATGACCGAGGAGTTAGAGCACTGCCACGAAGCGCCGTTTTACACTCTGGGGCCGCTAACTACCGATATCGCGCCGGGTTATGACCACTTCACGTCGGGGATTGGTGCGGCGATGATTGGCTGGTTTGGCTGCGCGATGCTCTGTTACGTAACGCCAAAAGAGCATCTGGGTCTGCCTAATAAAGAAGATGTTAAGCAGGGGCTTATCACCTATAAGATTGCCGCCCACGCCGCTGACCTGGCGAAAGGGCATCCGGGCGCGCAAATTCGCGATAACGCCATGTCGAAAGCCCGCTTCGAATTTCGCTGGGAAGACCAGTTTAATCTGGCCCTCGACCCGTTTACTGCCCGCGCTTATCACGATGAAACCCTGCCGCAAGAGTCCGGTAAAGTCGCCCATTTTTGCTCCATGTGTGGACCGAAATTCTGCTCGATGAAAATCAGCCAGGAAGTGCGTGATTACGCTGCCGCGCAAACCATTGAAGTGGGAATGGCGGATATGTCGGAGAACTTCCGCGCCAGAGGCGGAGAAATCTACCTGCGTAAGGAGGAAGCGTGATGTATCAGCCTGATTTTCCTCCTGTACCTTTTCGTTTAGGACTGTACCCGGTGGTGGACAGCGTACAGTGGATCGAACGTCTGTTGGATGCAGGCGTGCGTACTCTCCAGCTACGCATCAAAGATCGGCGCGATGAAGAGGTGGAAGCCGATGTCGTGGCGGCAATTGCACTGGGCCGCCGCTATAACGCGCGATTGTTTATCAACGATTACTGGTGGCTGGCGATCAAGCATCAGGCGTATGGCGTCCATTTGGGGCAGGAAGATTTGCAAGCCACCGATCTCAGCGCCATCCGTGCGGCTGGTCTGCGGCTGGGCGTTTCGACCCATGACGATATGGAAATCGACGTCGCGCTGGCGGCACGTCCTTCTTATATCGCGCTGGGACATGTGTTCCCGACGCAAACCAAACAGATGCCTTCTGCACCGCAGGGGCTGGAACAGCTGGCACGGCATGTTGAGCGCCTGGCGGATTATCCCACCGTGGCGATTGGCGGTATCAGTCTGCCGCGCGCGCCAGCGGTAATGGCGACGGGTGTCGGCAGTATCGCCGTTGTCAGCGCCATTACTCAAGCCGCAGACTGGCGTTTGGCAACGGCACAGTTGCTGGAAATTGCAGGAGTTGGCGATGAATGACCGTGATTTTATGCGTTATAGCCGCCAAATCCTGCTCGACGATATCGCTCTTGACGGGCAGCAAAAACTGCTCGACAGCCAGGTGCTGATTATCGGTCTTGGCGGGCTGGGTACACCTGCTGCGCTATACCTGGCGGGCGCTGGCGTCGGGACGCTGGTACTGGCAGATGACGACGATGTGCATTTAAGCAATCTGCAACGACAAATCCTCTTTACCACTGAAGATATCGATCGCCCGAAATCGCAGGTCAGCCATCAGCGACTGACACAGTTGAATCCCGACATTCAACTGACGGCACTACAACAACGGTTAACGGGTGAGGCGTTAAAAGATGCGGTAGCACGGGCCGATGTGGTGCTCGACTGTACCGACAATATGGCGACTCGTCAGGAGATTAATACCGCCTGCGTGGCACTCAACACGCCGCTTATCACCGCCAGCGCGGTCGGATTTGGCGGTCAGTTGATGGTACTGACGCCGCCCTGGGAGCAGGGGTGTTACCGCTGCCTGTGGCCAGATAACCAGGAGCCTGAACGCAACTGCCGCACGGCGGGCGTGGTTGGCCCGGTGGTCGGGGTTATGGGCACTTTGCAGGCACTGGAAGCCATTAAGTTGTTAAGCGGTATAGAGACGCCTGCGGGAGAACTCCGACTGTTCGACGGTAAGTCTAGCCAGTGGCGCAGCCTGGCGTTGCGCCGCGCCAGTGGTTGCCCGGTATGCGGAGGAAGCAATGCAGATCCTGTTTAACGATCAACCGATGCAGTGCGCCGCCGGGCAAACTGTTCACGAGCTGCTGGAGCAACTCGACCAACGACAAGCGGGCGCGGCTCTGGCGATTAATCAGCAAATCGTCCCGCGTGAGCAATGGGCACAACATATCGTGCAGGATGGTGACCAGATCCTGCTTTTTCAGGTTATTGCAGGGGGTTGAGATGTTACGTATTGCGGACAAAACGTTTGATTCACATCTGTTTACCGGCACAGGGAAATTCGCTTCTTCACAACTGATGGTGGAGGCGATCCGCGCTTCCGGCAGCCAGCTGGTGACACTGGCGATGAAACGTGTCGACTTGCGCCAGCACAACGATGCTATCCTCGAACCGCTTATCGCGGCGGGTGTGACCCTGCTGCCGAATACTTCCGGGGCGAAAACAGCGGAAGAAGCCATTTTCGCCGCCCATCTGGCACGTGAAGCATTAGGCACAAACTGGCTAAAATTAGAGATTCACCCTGACGCCCGCTGGCTGTTGCCCGATCCCATCGAAACTCTGAAAGCCGCCGAAACACTGGTACAACAGGGATTTGTCGTGCTGCCTTACTGCGGGGCCGATCCGGTATTGTGCAAACGTCTGGAAGAAGTGGGCAGTGCAGCGGTGATGCCGCTCGGCGCGCCGATTGGTTCGAATCAGGGACTGGAAACCCGTGCCATGCTGGAGATTATTATCCAGCAGGCCACTGTTCCGGTGGTTGTCGATGCTGGCATCGGCGTTCCCAGCCATGCCGCGCAGGCGCTGGAAATGGGGGCCGACGCGGTGTTAGTGAATACGGCGATTGCCGTCGCGGACGATCCCGTCAACATGGCGAAGGCATTTCGTCTGGCAGTAGAAGCAGGCCTGCTGGCACGTCAGTCCGGACCGGGCAGCCGCAGTCATTTTGCTCATGCCACCAGCCCGCTGACCGGATTTCTGGAGGCATCGGCATGAAAACCTTCAGCGATCGCTGGCGACAACTGGACTGGGACGACATCCGCCTGCGTATCAACAGCAAAACGGCTGCTGACGTAGAGCGGGCGCTAAATGCCTCGCAACTCACCCGCGACGATATGATGGCGCTGTTATCGCCAGCCGCCAGTGGCTATCTGGAACCACTGGCCCAACGGGCGCAGCGTCTGACCCGTCAACGATTTGGCAACACTGTTAGCTTCTACGTCCCGCTTTATCTTTCCAATCTTTGTGCTAACGACTGCACGTACTGCGGATTCTCTATGAGCAACCGCATCAAGCGCAAAACGCTGGATGAAGCGGATATTGCCAGGGAAAGCGCCGCTATACGGGAGATGGGCTTTGAACATCTGCTTTTAGTCACTGGTGAACATCAGGCGAAAGTGGGGATGGATTACTTTCGTCGTCATCTCCCTGCCCTGCGTGAACAGTTCTCTTCACTACAGATGGAAGTACAGCCGCTGGCGGAGACGGAATACGCCGAGTTAAAGCAACTTGGTCTGGATGGCGTGATGGTTTATCAGGAGACATATCACGAGGCGACTTATGCCCGCCATCATCTGAAAGGCAAAAAACAGGACTTCTTCTGGCGGCTGGAAACGCCGGATCGGCTGGGCCGTGCGGGGATTGATAAGATAGGCCTCGGCGCGCTAATTGGCCTTTCCGACAGCTGGCGCGTTGACTGCTATATGGTTGCAGAACATTTGCTATGGCTGCAACAGCATTACTGGCAAAGCCGCTACTCTGTCTCCTTCCCACGCCTGCGTCCATGTACTGGCGGCATTGAGCCTGCGTCGATTATGGATGAACGCCAGTTAGTGCAAACCATCTGCGCCTTCCGGCTGCTTGCACCGGAGATTGAACTGTCACTCTCCACGCGGGAATCACCGTGGTTTCGCGATCGCGTTATTCCGCTGGCAATTAATAACGTCAGCGCTTTTTCGAAAACGCAGCCAGGTGGCTATGCCGACAATCACCCCGAGCTGGAACAGTTCTCACCACACGACGATCGCAGACCTGAAGCGGTTGCTGCCGCGTTAACTGCTCAGGGTTTGCAGCCGGTATGGAAAGACTGGGACAGCTTTCTGGGACGCGCCTCGCAAAGGCCATGAGACAGAATGTAAGAACGTAAATTTATTCCGAGCCGCTACGGAAGATGAAAAACGCAAGGTTGTTGAAAGCGTTGCGTTTTTTTATGGTAGTGCCGTCAGCAGGAATGTTGTCCAGGGCGAAAAGCTTCTTCCTCGTTTCGCCCTGCCTTTCTTAAAAATTCCGTAATGCAAAGTCTGAAGCCATCGCCTGTTGAGCAATGAAAGAGATCTGATTGTAAGAGAGTAAATACTCAACTATGATAGAGACGAAAATAAGAACACATGTTCTCATCTTCCAGGATGCAGCAGACTGAAGAAATTCAGACATCCCGCAACCTGCGATTATCGCAAGGTCAAGGCAAAGTCCGGTAATGGCGTTCTGAATACCAGAGATAATTCTCTGGCGAAACCCACCTTAAGGTGGGTTTTGTTATTTTGAGGGCTGAGGAAGCTGCTTATTTCTCAATAAGTTGTTGGCAATGGTGAAAAATTTCACTGATTTACCTTTCTGTTTTTCAGAAATGGGATAAGCGCTAGTTACATGCAAACGAAGTTTTTTCTTTTCCCTGAAAGCCCTGAACGCAACAAAGTAAAATGCCTTGTCTCCTCCGTTTAAATCCACTTCAATCACGGCATAGCTACCATACCCAGCATGAATAACGTTGCTTTCTGGCAGCGCCAAAATGGTTCTTTTTAAGTGTATGCGCGCTAAGTTATAACGGTGCTGGCAGAAGGGACGAGATTCTTTAGGCGCGTGGTACATTAACGATTGTTTTTCTTCGTTAGTCTGATGTTCATAATCTTTTGTGAAGCAGTGAAGAGAGTAGGTAACCCAGAAGCGATACTCTAAAGGCTCTTTGCCCTCATGATGCTGAACGTAGACAGCCTGATGAGCATCAAGAAATGATAAATCACGAATATCACCATCCGGATGTCCAAAAGGTCGCCACTTCTCCACTTCCTGTTTCATTATCGTTCCTTAAGAAAGTCACACAGGAATAGTATCGAATTCTTGCCGAGCTTGACTCAATTAGTTCAGTCAGTTTCAGGATATTAGTCATCTCTACATTGATTATGAGTATCCAGAAATTCATTAAATATTCTGACAAATGCTCTTTCCCTAAACTACCCCCATAAAAAAACCCGCCGAAGCGGGTTTTTACGTTATTTGCGGATTAACGATTACTCGTTATCAGAACCGCCCAGACCTGCGTTCAGCAGTTCTGCCAGGCTGGCAGATGCGTCTTCTGCAGTCACCTGCGGTGCAGCCGGAGCTTCACCCGCAGCACGGCGACGCATACGATCCTGGTGGTACGCGTAACCAGTACCTGCCGGGATCAGACGACCCACGATAACGTTCTCTTTCAGGCCGCGCAATTCGTCGCGTTTGCCCGCAACGGCTGCTTCGGTCAGCACGCGAGTGGTCTCCTGGAACGATGCCGCGGAGATGAAGGACTCGGTTGCCAGAGACGCTTTGGTGATACCCAGCAGATCGCGGGAGTAAGTTGCACCCACTTTACCGTTCGCTTCCAGTTCGCGGTTTGCGATCTTGACGCGAGAGTATTCAACCTGTTCGCCTTCCAGGAAGTCGGAGCTGCCCGCGTTAACGATGGTAGCTTTACGCAGCATCTGACGAACGATAACTTCGATGTGTTTATCGTTAATCTTAACGCCCTGCAGACGGTATACGTCCTGTACTTCGTTAACGATGTAACGAGTAACAGCATGAACACCACGCAGACGCAGAATGTCGTGCGGCGCTTCCGGACCATCGGAAATTACGTCACCACGTTCTACACGTTCACCTTCGAACACGTTGAGCTGACGCCATTTCGGAATCATCTCTTCGTACGGATCGCTACCGTCTACCGGGGTGATAACCAGACGACGTTTACCTTTGGTTTCTTTGCCGAAGGAAACGATACCGCTGATTTCAGCCAGGATTGCCGGCTCTTTCGGACGACGTGCTTCGAACAGGTCCGCAACGCGCGGCAGACCACCGGTGATGTCCTTGGTACCGCCGGATTCCTGCGGAATACGCGCCAGGGTGTCACCAGAGCTGATCTGTACGCCATCTTCCAGCTGAACAATCGCTTTACCTGGCAGGAAGTACTGCGCAGGCATATCGGTACCCGGGATCAGAACGTCGTTACCCTGAGCATCAACGATTTTCAGTGCCGGACGCAGATCTTTACCACCTGCGGTACGTTCTGCGGAATCCAGAACTACCAGCGAAGACAGACCGGTCAGTTCGTCGGTCTGGCGAGTAATGGTCTGGCCGTCAATCATGTCAGTAAAGCGTACAAAACCGCTTACTTCGGTGATAACCGGCATGGTGTGCGGGTCCCAGTTTGCAACGGTTTCGCCGCCAGCAACCTGTTCGCCATCGCCTTTCGCCAGTACCGCACCGTAAGGTACTTTGTAGCTTTCTTTGGTACGACCGAATTCGTCGATCAGTTTCAGTTCGGTGTTACGGGAAGTGATAACCAGTTTACCGCTGGAGTTCACAACCGACTTCACGTTGCTGAGCTTGATGCTACCTTTGTTTTTCACCTGGATGCTGGATTCAGCAGCCGCACGTGATGCCGCACCACCGATGTGGAACGTACGCATGGTCAGCTGTGTACCCGGTTCACCGATGGACTGTGCCGCGATAACACCGATTGCTTCACCTTTGTTAATGATGTGGCCACGCGCCAGGTCACGACCGTAGCAGTGCGCACATACACCAAAGTCGGTGTCACAAGATACAACAGAACGTACTTTAACCGCGTCGACAGAGTTCTCTTCCAGCAGGTCACACCACTGTTCGTGCAGCAGCGTGTTGCGCGGAACGAGGATATCAGCAGTACCCGGCTTCAGAACGTCTTCAGCAGTTACACGACCCAGTACGCGATCGCGCAGCGGCTCTTTAACGTCACCACCTTCGATAACCGGAGTCATCATGATACCTTCATGAGTACCACAATCGTCTTCGGTAACCACCAGGTCCTGCGCCACGTCAACCAGACGACGAGTCAGGTAACCGGAGTTCGCAGTTTTCAGTGCGGTATCCGCCAGACCTTTACGCGCACCGTGGGTGGAGATGAAGTACTGGAGTACGTTCAGACCTTCACGGAAGTTCGCGGTGATTGGCGTTTCGATGATGGAGCCATCCGGCTTCGCCATCAGACCACGCATACCAGCAAGCTGACGAATCTGTGCCGCAGAACCACGCGCACCGGAGTCGGCCATCATGTAGATGCTGTTGAAGGAAACCTGCTTCTCTTCCTGACCGTCACGGTTAATCACGGTTTCAGTTTGCAGGTTATCCATCATCGCTTTGGATACACGATCGTTCGCCGCAGCCCAGATATCGATAACTTTGTTGTAGCGTTCGCCCGCAGTTACCAGACCAGACTGGAACTGCTCCTGAATTTCAGCAACTTCTGCTTCTGCCTCGGAGATGATTTCGTGTTTCTTCTCCGGGATGACCATGTCATCGATACCAACAGATGCACCAGAACGCGCTGCATAGGCGAAGCCGGTGTACATGATCTGGTCCGCAAAAATAACGGTCGGTTTCAGACCGAGAATGCGGTAGCAGGTGTTCAGCATTTTGGAGATTGCTTTTTTACCCAGCGCCTGGTTGACGATGGAGTAAGGCAGACCTTTCGGTACAATCATCCACAGAATGGCACGGCCAACAGTCGTGTCTTTCAGGCTGGTTTTCGCTACTAATTCACCGTTAGCATCTTTTTCATACTCGGTGATACGCACTTTAACGCGCGCATGCAGAGAAGCCAGACCAGAGCGATACAGACGTTCTGCTTCTTTCGGGCCAGTCAGCACCATGCCTTCGCCTTTGGCGTTAACACAGTCACGGGTCATGTAGTACAGACCCAGTACAACGTCCTGAGACGGAACGATGATTGGTTCGCCGTTCGCCGGGGACAGGATGTTGTTGGTAGACATCATCAGCGCACGCGCTTCCAGCTGGGCTTCCAGCGTCAGCGGTACGTGAACTGCCATCTGGTCACCATCGAAGTCGGCGTTATATGCCGCACAAACCAGCGGGTGCAGCTGGATAGCTTTACCTTCGATCAGTACCGGTTCAAATGCCTGGATACCCAGGCGGTGCAGAGTCGGTGCACGGTTCAGCAGTACCGGGTGTTCGCGGATAACTTCGTCCAGGATATCCCAAACGACAGCTTCTTCGCGCTCAACCATTTTCTTCGCAGCTTTAATGGTGGTAGCAAGACCACGCAGTTCCAGCTTGCCGTAGATGAACGGTTTGAACAGCTCCAGTGCCATTTTCTTCGGCAGACCGCACTGATGCAGACGCAGGTATGGACCTACGGTGATTACAGAACGACCGGAGTAGTCAACACGCTTACCGAGCAGGTTCTGACGGAAACGACCCTGTTTACCTTTGATCATGTCGGCCAAAGATTTCAGAGGACGCTTGTTAGAGCCGGTGATCGCACGACCGCGACGACCGTTATCCAACAGGGCGTCAACCGCTTCCTGCAGCATACGTTTTTCGTTACGTACGATGATGTCCGGCGCAGCCAGATCCAGCAGACGTTTCAGACGGTTGTTACGGTTAATGACGCGACGATACAGATCGTTCAGGTCAGAAGTCGCGAAACGACCACCATCCAGCGGAACCAGCGGACGCAGATCTGGCGGCAGTACCGGCAGAACGGTCAGGATCATCCACTCTGGTTTGTTACCAGACTGAACGAACGCTTCCAGCAGTTTGATACGCTTGGTCAGCTTTTTACGCTTGGTTTCGGAGTTGGTTTCGTTCAGCTCTTCACGCAGCTGCTCGCACTCTTGCTCCAGATCCATGCTCTTCAGCAGAGCCTGAATTGCTTCCGCACCCATCTTCGCGTCGAATTCGTCACCGAACTCTTCCAGCGCGTCCAGATACTGCTCTTCAGTCAGGATCTGCTGACGCTCCAGGTTGGTCATACCGCCTTCAATAACCACATAGGATTCAAAGTACAGTACGCGTTCGATATCGCGCAGCGGCATATCGAGCAGCAGGCCGATACGGGACGGCAGCGATTTCAGGAACCAGATGTGCGCAGTCGGGGAAGCCAGTTCGATGTGGCCCATACGCTCACGGCGTACTTTAGTCTGGGTCACTTCAACGCCGCACTTCTCACAGATGACGCCACGGTGTTTCAGGCGCTTGTACTTACCGCACAGGCACTCGTAATCTTTTACCGGCCCAAAGATACGGGCGCAGAAAAGGCCGTCACGTTCTGGTTTGAACGTACGGTAGTTGATGGTTTCCGGCTTTTTAACTTCACCGAAAGACCATGAACGGATCATGTCTGGCGAAGCCAGAGCAATTTTGATCGCATCAAACTCTTCGGTTTTAGTCTGCGCTTTCAGAAACTTTAATAAATCTTTCACGGATTTGCTCCCGTCGGAGTTAGCACAATCCGCTGCCGGGTTTTACCCCGACAGCAGTGACCTGTTTGAGCGAGAATTACTCGTCTTCCAGTTCGATGTTGATACCCAGCGAACGAATCTCTTTCAACAATACGTTGAAGGATTCTGGCATGCCCGGCTCCATCTGATGGTTGCCGTCCACGATGTTTTTATACATCTTGGTACGACCGTTCACGTCATCAGACTTAACGGTGAGCATTTCCTGCAGGGTGTATGCTGCGCCGTATGCTTCCAGCGCCCACACTTCCATCTCCCCGAAACGCTGACCACCGAACTGTGCCTTACCACCCAGCGGCTGCTGAGTAACCAGGCTGTAAGAACCGGTGGAACGCGCGTGCATCTTGTCGTCGACCAGGTGGTTCAGTTTCAGCATGTACATGTAACCAACGGTTACCGGACGCTCGAACTGTTCACCAGTGCGGCCGTCGTACAGGCGGATCTGACCAGAAGTCGGCAGGTCGCCAAGTTTCAGCAGCTCTTTAATTTCTGCTTCTTTCGCACCGTCGAACACTGGCGTTGCGATTGGCATACCTTTGCGCAGGTTTTCAGCCAGACGCATAACTTCTTCATCGCTGAAGGTACTCAGGTCAACTTTCTGACGAACGTCAGCGCCCAGATCGTACGCACGCTGGATGAATTCGCGCAGTTTCGCGACTTCTTGCTGCTGTTTCAGCATGGCGTTGATCTTGTCGCCGATACCTTTCGCAGCCATACCCAGGTGGGTTTCGAGGATCTGACCGATGTTCATACGAGACGGTACGCCCAGCGGGTTCAGTACGATGTCTACCGGCGTACCGTTTTCATCGTAAGGCATATCTTCGATCGGGTTGATCTTAGAAATTACACCCTTGTTACCGTGACGACCTGCCATCTTGTCACCAGGCTGGATACGGCGTTTAACCGCCAGATATACTTTAACAATCTTCAGCACGCCCGGTGCCAGATCGTCGCCCTGGGTGATTTTGCGGCGTTTCGCTTCGAGTTTCTTCTCGAACTCGTGTTTCAGTTCGTCATACTGCTCAGCCAGCTGTTCCAGCTGATTTTGTTTCTCTTCGTCGGTCAGGCCCAGCTCCAGCCAGCGATCGCGCGGCAGTTTGTCGAGCTTCTCAGCTTCAACGCCACCGGCTACCAGCACAGCACGGATACGGCTGAACAGACCCGCTTCGAGGATCTGCAGTTCTTCAGACAGGTCTTTCTTCGCCTGTTTGAGCTGCATTTCTTCGATTTCCAGCGCACGTTTGTCTTTTTCTACGCCATCGCGAGTAAAGACCTGAACGTCGATAACCGTACCGGATACACCGTTTGGTACGCGCAGAGAAGAGTCTTTAACGTCAGACGCTTTCTCACCGAAGATCGCACGCAGCAGTTTTTCTTCTGGGGTCAGCTGAGTTTCACCTTTCGGCGTAACCTTACCAACCAGAATGTCGCCACCGGTCACTTCCGCACCAATGTAAACGATACCGGATTCATCCAGTTTGGAGAGCGCAGCTTCACCCACGTTCGGGATGTCAGCGGTGATCTCTTCTGGCCCCAGCTTGGTGTCACGGGACACACACGCCAGTTCCTGAATGTGGATGGTGGTGAAACGGTCTTCCTGAACAACACGCTCGGATACGAGGATGGAGTCTTCGAAGTTGTAACCATTCCACGGCATGAACGCTACGCGCATGTTCTGACCAAGCGCCAGTTCACCGAGGTCGGTGGACGGACCGTCTGCCAGCACGTCGCCACGTTCAACCGGTTCACCCAGAGACACACACGGCATCTGGTTAATACAGGTGTTCTGGTTAGAACGGGTGTATTTGGTCAGGTTGTAGATGTCGATACCTGCTTCACCCGGATACATCTCGTCTTCGTTAACTTTGATAACGATACGGGAAGCATCCACGTACTGAACGACACCACCACGTTTAGCAACCGCAGTTACACCGGAGTCAACGGCAACAGCACGTTCCATACCAGTACCAACCAGCGGCTTATCAGCACGCAGAGTCGGAACGGCCTGACGTTGCATGTTCGCACCCATCAATGCACGGTTGGCGTCATCGTGTTCCAGGAACGGGATCAGGGACGCACCGACAGATACCACCTGCTGGGTGGATACGTCCATGTAGTCAACCTGGTCGCGGCTGAACAAGCTGGATTCGCCTTTGCTACGGCAAGTTACCAGGTCTTCTACGAAGTGGCCTTCTTCATCCAGGTTGGAGTTCGCCTGGGCGATAACGTAGTTGCCTTCTTCGATAGCAGACAGATAGTGAATTTCGTCAGTTACAACACCGTCGGTCACTTTACGATACGGAGTCTCAAGGAAGCCGTATTCGTTAGTCTGTGCGTACACGGACAGAGAGTTGATCAGACCGATGTTCGGACCTTCAGGGGTTTCGATTGGACATACGCGACCGTAGTGAGTCGGGTGTACGTCTCGAACTTCGAAGCCTGCACGTTCACGGGTCAGACCGCCTGGGCCGAGTGCGGAGATACGACGTTTGTGCGTAATCTCAGACAGCGGGTTGTTCTGGTCCATAAACTGAGACAGCTGGCTGGAACCGAAGAACTCTTTCACTGCTGCGGAAATCGGCTTGGCGTTGATCATATCCTGAGGCATCAGGGTATCCAGATCGCCCAGAGACAGACGCTCTTTCACCGCACGCTCTACACGTACCAGGCCAACGCGGAACTGGTTTTCCGCCATTTCGCCAACGGAACGGATACGACGGTTGCCGAGGTGGTCGATATCATCGACTTCGCCTTTACCGTTACGGATATCAATGAGCTTTTTCATAACATCAATGATGTCGTCTTTGCTCAGGATACCAGAACCTTCGATTTCTTCGCGCAGCAGAGAACGGTTGAACTTCATACGACCAACCGCAGACAAGTCATAACGGTCTTCGGAGAAGAACAGGTTCTCGAACAGGCTTTCAGCTGCTTCACGAGTCGGCGGCTCGCCAGGGCGCATCATGCGGTAGATTTCTACCAGTGCGCTCAGACGGTCGTTAGTTGGGTCGACACGTAAGGTTTCAGAGATATATGGGCCGTGATCCAGATCGTTGGTGAACAGCGTTTCGATACGCTTGTGACCAGACTGGCTCAGCTTAGCCAGCAGATCCAGGCTCAGCTCCATGTTCGCAGCACAGATCAGCTCGCCGGTAGACTCATCAATATAGTCTTTAGCAACCACTTTACCTGCGATGTACTCAACCGGGACTTCGATCAGTTTGACGTCGTCTTTTTCCAGCTGGCGAATGTGGCGCGCAGTGATACGGCGGCCTTTTTCTACGTACACTTTACCGTTAGCTTCGATGTCAAAAGATGCGGTTTCACCACGCAGGCGTTCCGGCACCAGTTCCATCTGCAGCTTGTTATCACGGATTTCAAAGATAACTTTTTCAAAGAACAGGTCGAGGATCTGCTCTGTGGTGTAGTTCAGGGCGCGCAGAATGATGGTCGCAGGCAGTTTACGGCGACGGTCGATACGTACGAACAGGTTGTCCTTCGGATCGAATTCGAAGTCCAGCCAGGAACCACGGTAAGGGATGATGCGCGCGTTATACAGCACTTTACCCGAAGAGTGGGTTTTACCTTTGTCGGAGTCAAAGAAGACGCCCGGACTACGGTGCAGCTGGGAAACGATAACACGCTCAGTACCGTTGATAACAAAGGTACCGTTGTCTGTCATGAGCGGAATTTCGCCCATGTAGACTTCTTGTTCTTTAATGTCTTTTACGGTGCCTTCCGGCGCTTCGCGCTCATAGATCACCAGACGCAGTTTAACGCGCAGCGGTGCGGAATAGGTCACGCCACGGATTTGACATTCCTGGACGTCAAACACCGGTTCGCCAAGGCGGTAGCTGACGTATTGCAGCTCGGAATTACCGCTGTAGCTCTGAATCGGGAATACGGAACGGAAAGCAGCTTCCAGACCATACTGCCCTTCAGGATCTTGCTCGATAAATTTCTGAAACGAGTCAAGCTGGATAGAAAGGAGATAAGGTACATCCAGAACTTGTGGACGTTTACCAAAATCCTTACGAATACGTTTTTTCTCGGTATAGGAGTAAACCATAGGGTTCCTCAGCTCGCTGACAAGTCGACCCATCTGTCCATTGAGCGGACAGTTTGTGCAACACTATTTTGTTGACCGGAAAATGGAACACTTTCCGCAATGCCTGTTGCTATCACGCTTAAACCATTTCATTGCGATTTACACAGAACGGACGTCCTGTCGCAGTATATTAAGTCGTCGATAGAAACAAGCATTGAAAGGCACAGCAGTAGTCAAACAGTGTGAAACGCTACTGGCGCCTTACAGCGCAAAAAGGCTGGTGACTAAAAAGTCACCAGCCATCAGCCTGATTTCTCAGGCTGCAACCGGAAGGGTTGGCTTATTTAACTTCAACTTCAGCGCCAGCTTCTTCCAGAGCTTTTTTCAGTGCTTCTGCGTCGTCTTTGCTCACGCCTTCTTTCAGAGCAGCCGGTGCAGATTCTACCAGGTCTTTAGCTTCTTTCAGACCCAGGCCAGTTGCGCCACGTACTGCTTTGATAACAGCAACTTTGTTAGCGCCAGCAGCTTTCAGAATTACGTCGAATTCAGTTTTTTCTTCAGCAGCTTCAACCGGGCCAGCAGCTACAGCTACAGCAGCAGCAGCGGAAACACCGAATTTTTCTTCCATTGCAGAGATCAGTTCTACAACGTCCATTACAGACATAGCTGCAACTGCTTCAATGATTTGATCTTTAGTGATAGACATTTAAATTGTTCCTGAATATCAGAATAAGTTTATACGTAAGCGAATGCGTTAAAAAGATAACTGCGATTAAGCAGCTTCTTTCGCATCGCGTACAGCAGCCAGAGTACGAACCAGTTTGCCAGCCGAAGCTTCTTTCATGGTTGCCATCAGGCGTGCAATTGCTTCTTCGTAGGTCGGCAGAGTTGCCAGGCGGTCGATCTGAGACGCCGGGATCAGCTCACCTTCAAAGGCAGCGGCTTTGACCTCAAATTTTGCATTCGCTTTCGCGAACTCTTTGAACAGACGAGCAGCAGCGCCCGGGTGTTCCATAGAGTATGCAATCAGGGTCGGACCAACAAACGCGTCTTTCAGGCACTCGAACGGAGTACCTTCAACAGCACGGCGCAGCAGGGTGTTACGAACAACACGCATGTATACGCCAGCTTCGCGACCTGCTTTACGCAGTTCAGTCATTTTATCTACAGTTACGCCACGGGAATCCGCAACTACTGCAGACAGCGCGCCTTTGGCTACTTCGCTGACTTCAGCAACAATCGCTTGTTTGTCTTGAAGATTTAAAGCCATTAGCTTTGCTCCTGGATGTTTGCCAGAGAAAATCTCTGGAACTCACTTCACTCCTCCAAACGGAGAGAGCGTCTTAATTACGGTGAGCAGAAACAAGCCAGAATATAAAAGAATAATCTTAGCGTTCTGTCACCGTCTACGCAGGGGATTAAGTTTCTTGCGAAACTCCTGCGGTCTTCGACGGAGGCCTGGATAGGCCAGGCTCCAACGAACAAATCTTTTCTATCCGTCGCTATTCAGCTTGTGGCGGCGTTGGCTTCCTTCATTCGCACCAGTCACATAGTTAGCTATGCTCCTGGCGACTCACTCAGTTGCCGCCTTGCCACAACCCGAATATCTCGGATATACGTCTGCATCAAGCATTATACGTGGGGGTAAGATTGTAGACAAAATCACCGCCCACGTAAAGGCATTAGTTTACAGAAGCGCTCAGGCCAGCCTGGTCAACTGCAACACCTGCACCCATGGTGGTGGAGATGCTAACTTTCTTGATGTACACGCCTTTCGCCTGAGTCGGTTTTGCTTTTTTCAGCGCAACCAGCAGAGCTTCCAGGTTTTCTTTCAGTTTGTCAGCGTCAAAGTCCACTTTACCGATGGTGGTGTGGATGATGCCGTTTTTGTCGTTACGGTAACGAACCTGGCCAGCTTTAGCGTTTTTAACCGCTTCAGCAACGTTCGGCGTTACAGTACCCACTTTCGGGTTTGGCATCAGGCCGCGCGGACCCAGAACCTGGCCCAGCTGGCCAACAACGCGCATTGCATCCGGAGAAGCAATAACAACGTCAAAGTTCATTTCGCCTTTCTTGATCTGGTCGGCCAGATCTTCCATACCTACCAGTTCAGCACCTGCAGCTTTAGCAGCTTCAGCGTTTGCACCCTGGGTAAATACGGCTACGCGAACGGAACGGCCAGTACCGTGCGGCAGTACAGTTGCACCACGTACGTTCTGGTCAGATTTACGAGCGTCGATGCCGAGGTTAACAGCTACGTCCACGCTTTCTACGAATTTAGCAGTCGCCAGTTCTTTCAGCAGAGCGATAGCTTCGTTGATGTCGTACTGTTTGGTTGCATCAACTTTCTCGCGGATAACACGCATGCGCTTGGTCAGTTTAGCCATTTCTTAGTCCTCCACTACCAGGCCCATGGAACGTGCAGTACCTTCGATGGAGCGAGTCATCGCTTCAATGTCGGCACCAGTCATGTCGGCAGCTTTGGTCTGCGCGATTTCCTGCAGCTGAGCGCGGGAAATTTTACCCACTTTGTCTTTGTTCGGCTTACCGGAACCAGACTTGATACCAGCCGCTTTTTTCAGCAGAACTGCTGCTGGCGGAGTCTTGGTAACGAAAGTGAAAGAACGGTCAGCGTAAACGGTGATTACTACCGGAATCGGCAGACCTTTTTCGATGGAATCAGTTTTTGCGTTGAACGCTTTGCAGAATTCCATGATGTTTACGCCCTGCTGACCCAGAGCCGGACCTACTGGCGGACTCGGGTTAGCCATACCAGCTGCAACCTGCAGCTTGACATAGGCTTGTACTTTCTTAGCCATTATAAATTCCTCAAGTTGGGTAATAACGCCTCTGAGAGGCTCCCCGTGATATAAAAAATCGTTTTACGGGCAAGGCCCATAAAAACAAAAGGCGCGAAATTGTATTCCAATCTCGCGCCTTGTGCAACGATTAAATCGCCGCTTTTTTGATCGCTGGGTTAGGCTTTTTCAACCTGGCTGAAGTCCAGCTCTACCGGGGTCGCACGACCGAAGATAGAAACAGACACTTTCAGACGAGATTTCTCGTAATCCACTTCTTCAACAACACCGTTGAAGTCAGCGAACGGACCATCATTAACACGGACCATTTCACCCGGTTCAAACAGCGTTTTCGGACGCGGCTTATCACCAACCTGCTGCAGGCGGTTCATAATCGCATCGACTTCTTTATCGCTGATTGGTGCAGGACGATCGGAAGTACCGCCGATGAAGCCCATCACACGCGGTACGCTGCGCACCAGGTGCCAGCTCGCGTCGTTCATCACCATCTGAACGAGGACGTAGCCAGGGAAGAATTTACGTTCGCTTTTGCGACGCTGACCGCCACGGATTTCAACCACTTCTTCGGTTGGTACCATGACTTCACCAAACAAATCTTCCATGTTGTGTAATTTGATATGCTCACGCAGCGACGTTGCTACGCGGCCTTCAAAACCGGAAAACGCCTGAACGACGTACCAGCGCTTTTTAGGAGCTTCAGACATCTCAGAACCTCAGGCCAGTGATAAAGGATACCAGGCGAACCAGAATACCATCCAGTCCCCACAGGATCAGTGACATTACTGCGGTAACCGCAGCCACAATCAGCGTGGTGTGCAATGTTTCCTGGCGAGTCGGCCAAATGACCTTACGGACTTCGGTACGCGCTTCACGGGCAAAAGCAACGGTAGCTTTACCTTTTGTCGTTAACAGCGCGACACCACCCGCTGCAGCAATCAGAATTACTACGGCCAGCGCACGCAGCGGCAGCATAATGTCGCGATAAAGGTAGTTGCCGACAATCGCTACCAGGAGCAATGCCACCACAACGACCCACTTCATCGCTTCCAGGCCGCGCCCGCTTCCTTGAGCTTCGGTATTCGCACTCATAAACCAACCTGTCAGAAGTATTCTACAAACATTTTCACCCCGCGATCGCGAGGCAAACCAAATCGAAACGCGTATTAGCTTTTCGGATTATACGCCCTCAACAGAGCCTGTCTCAGCAATGATTATGACAAAGAAAATCACTGATGAGCCAGGTTCTGGTACGAAAGCGTGCAAAAAGGGCATCAAATGATGCCCTTTTAGTGCGCATTGCGTCAAATGTTATCGGCAATTAGCTCAGAACTTTTGCTACAACGCCCGCGCCAACGGTACGGCCGCCTTCACGGATTGCGAAACGCAGACCGTCGTCCATCGCGATCGGGTGGATCAGGGTAACAACCATTTTGATGTTGTCGCCCGGC
>NZ_JBJQLG010000026.1:0-32469 GCF_046486495.1 Escherichia sp. WS3227_2 | reverse complement strand
GTCATAAAACCGGTGGTTGTAAAAGAATTCGGTGGAGCGGTAGTTCAGTCGGTTAGAATACCTGCCTGTCACGCAGGGGGTCGCGGGTTCGAGTCCCGTCCGTTCCGCCACTTATTAAGAAGCCTCGAGTTAACGCTCGAGGTTTTTTTTCGTCTATATTTCTATTATTGCTTAAATCGCAAAAATCCTCTGCGTTTTACGCCCTTTTTCCGCAACATTCTAAAGCCCATAATCACCTCAGTTAACGAAAATAGCATTAAAAGAGGCATATTATGGCTATCCCTGCATTTGGTTTAGGTACTTTCCGTCTGAAAGACGACGTTGTTATTTCATCTGTGAAAACGGCGCTAGAACTTGGTTATCGCGCAATTGATACCGCACAAATCTATGATAACGAAGCCGCAGTAGGTCAGGCGATTGCAGAAAGTGGCGTGCCGCGTCATGAACTCTACATCACCACTAAAATCTGGATTGAAAATCTCAACAAAGCTAAATTGATCCCAAGCCTGAAAGAAAGCCTGCAAAAATTGCGTACCGATTATGTAGATCTGACGCTAATCCACTGGCCGTCACCAAACGATGAAGTCTCTGTTGAAGAGTTTATGCAGGCGCTGCTGGAAGCGAAAAAACAAGGGCTGACGCGTGAGATCGGTATTTCCAACTTCACGATCCCATTGATGGAAAAAGCGATTGCTGCTGTTGGCGCTGAAAACATCGCTACTAACCAGATTGAACTCTCTCCTTATCTGCAAAACCGTAAAGTGGTCGCTTGGGCTAAACAGCACGGCATCCATATTACTTCCTATATGACGCTGGCTTATGGGAAGGCCCTGAAAGATGAGGTTATTGCTCGTATCGCAACTAAACACAATGCGACTCCGGCTCAAGTGATTCTGGCGTGGGCTATGGGGGAAGGTTGCTCCGTAATTCCTTCTTCTACTAAACGTGAAAACCTGGAGAGTAATCTTAAGGCACAAAATTTACAGCTTGATGCCGAAGATAAAAAAGCGATCGCCGCACTGGATTGCAACGACCGCCTGGTTAGCCCGGAAGGTCTGGCTCCTGAATGGGATTAAGCCTCTCTGACAGCTCCTCCGGGAGCTGTTTTTACATGCTCGCTAAGGAAATCGATAAAAGCCCGGATGCGCGTACTTACCGCACGGTCGCTGTAATAGACTGCACTGAATGGCATTTCCACTGGCAACACTTTATCTGCCATTAACTCCACCAATTCTCCGCGAGCGATTTCTCTGTCGATCATGTAGTCGGACAAACACGCAATCCCGTTGCCACTCAGGCAAAGCTGTTTCAGTGTTTCCCCACTATTGGATGACAAACCGTACTTCACCTCATGTAATTGTCCATCGCTACAGGCTATCGGCCAGGTATTGAGGGAAGCGGGTTCAGTGAATCCCAGGCAAACATGTTGCTTTAAATCGTCGATCGTTTCTGGCTTCCCATAGCGGGAAATATAATCGGGGGAGGCTATAATTTTTCGATAACTGTTAAATAACGGCCTGGCACGTAAGCTGGAATCCGTTAACGTACCGGCGCGTATCGCGACATCCACTTTTCTTTCGATCAAATTAATAATCGTTTCGGAGGAGACTAGTGATAAAGTGACTTCCGGATAGCGTTCACGAAAAGGCTTAATCAACGGCATCAGAAAGTGCAGCACCACTGGAGTTGCGGCATCGATCCGTAACAGTCCACGCGGTGTATTACGCGTCTCCATAATTTCTGATTCTGCCGCTGCCATCTCCTGCAAAATTGACTGTACGCGACGAAAATAACGCTCGCCTTCTTCCGTCAGGCTAAGTTGTCGCGTGGTCCGATTAAGCAGGCTAACGCCAAGTTTCATCTCCAGCTTTTTCACCGCCCGGCTTACCGCTGAGTTTGCTTGCCCTAATTGTTCCGCTGCCCGGCTAAAGCTGCCGCTTTCGACGACCGAAACAAAAATGGCGAGTTCTTCCGACGTGGCTTTCATTTTTGCTCCTATTGCAAAATAGAAGAGATATTTTGAATTTATTTGTCATTAAACCATCAGGATGCGTGATATGTCATCCGATTTAATGTTCTCGATAATGAGCAAAATTCTGACCGGTGTAAGCACTTGCTTACATAACAATATACAATTGCTCGTTGAAAGAGTGAGCTAAAATCCCTATAACAGTAGAACCCTCCCGAGTGCGGAAGGGTTGACGTAATAGAGGTTTCAAAGTCAAAAGTGCGAAAAAACACCTATGCCATGCGCTATGTTGCCGGACAACCTGCGGAAAGGATCTTACCGCCGGGGTCTTTTGCGAGCATCGGCCAGGCATTACCACCCGGAGAACCGTTAAGTACCGAAGAGCGTATTCGGATCCTGGTGTGGAACATATACAAACAGCAACGCGCTGAATGGTTGTCGGTATTAAAGAACTACGGCAAAGATGCACATCTGGTGTTATTGCAGGAAGCGCAGACAACGCCAGAGTTAGTACAGTTTGCGACCGCTAACTATCTTGCCGCCGATCAGGTACCCGCTTTCGTACTGCCACAACATCCTTCTGGCGTAATGACCCTTTCGGCGGCGCATCCAGTGTATTGCTGCCCGTTACGTGAACGAGAACCCATTTTGCGTCTGGCGAAGTCGGCCCTGGTGACGGTCTATCCATTGCCTGACACCCGCCTGTTGATGGTGGTTAATATACACGCCGTCAATTTCAGTTTGGGCGTGGATGTCTATAGTAAGCAGTTACTTCCTATTGGCGATCAGATAGCTCACCACAGCGGCCCGGTCATTATGGCGGGAGATTTCAATGCCTGGAGCCGTAGAAGGATGAACGCGTTATATCGCTTTGCGCGGGAAATGTCGCTGCGCCAGGTGCGTTTTACCGACGATCAGCGCCGTCGGGCGTTTGGTCGCCCGCTCGATTTTGTTTTTTACCGTGGTCTGAACGTCAGCGAAGCTTCTGTACTGGTTACGCGCGCTTCCGATCACAATCCGCTACTCGTTGAATTCAGTCCCGGCAAGCCTGATAAATAAGGTATGTCAGGTCTGCCACAGGGCAGACCAACGTTTGGCGCTGCCCTTTTATACTCAAACAACAAAAGGACAGCGCAATGACAACACAATCCCACCATGACCACGTAGAAAAGCAGTTTAGCTCTCAAGCTAGCGAATATCTGACTAGTACCGTACATGCATCCGGACGGGATTTACAGCGCCTGGCGGTGCGTCTGGCTGATTATCCTGATGCAAGTGTACTTGATATGGGCTGCGGAGCAGGGCATGCCAGCTTTGTCGCTGCGCAGAACGTGAGCGCGGTGGTGGCGTATGACTTATCTGCCCACATGCTGGATGTCGTGGCACAAGCTGCCGAAGCCCGGCAACTGAAAAATATCACCACCCGCCAGGGTTATGTCGAAAGTCTGCCATTTGCCGATAACGCATTTGATATTGTTATCAGCCGTTATTCTGCCCATCACTGGCATGATGTTGGTGCAGCACTGCGTGAAGTGAATCGGGTATTGAAACCCGGCGGTAGGCTGATTGTGATGGACGTAATGTCTCCGGGTCATCCAGTGCGCGACATCTGGTTACAGACGGTAGAAGCATTACGCGATACCTCTCACGTACGAAACTACGCCAGCGGTGAGTGGTTGACGTTAATCAATGAAGCCAATCTGATAGTTGATAATTTAATTACAGATAAGTTACCGCTGGAATTTTCTTCATGGGTCGCGAGAATGCGTACGCCAGAAGCGTTAGTAGACGCTATTCGCATTTACCAACAGAGCGCATCGACAGAGGTGAAAACGTATTTTGCCTTGCAGAATGATGGCTCTTTCACCAGTGATATCATCATTGTAGAAGCACATAAAGCAGCATAAATAAAAAAGGCACCGGGGGAATCGGTGCCTTTCATTATCTGGTTTGTCAGGAATCTGGCATGTTGTTGTTTTTCACAAACAACGTCAGCTTATCGCCTGGTTGCAGATTCGCAGTATCGCTGTTCCAGCGCATCACATCTTTGATGTTCACGCCGTGGCGTTTAGCAATGCTTGAAAGCGAATCGCCTTTGCGCACACGATACGTAATGCTATCGCTGTTGTTTGCCAACCGCTGTGCGCTACTACCTGCGCCAATCGTCAAGCTTTGGCCTGGCTTCAGCTTAGATCCGCGCAGTTTGTTCCACTGCTGCAAATCTTTGGTGCTAACGCCGAGACGTGAAGCGATACTTGAAAGCGTGTCGCCAGAGCGTACGGTGTAAACACGGCTGTTAAGCGGCGTATTGTCGGCAACCAGCGTCGACTGTACAGCAGCAATTTCGCCCGAAGCCAGAGATTCACGCAGTTGATCTGCATGCTTCTTTGGCACCATCACGTACTGAGGACCACTTGCGCCCAGCGTGGAGCCTTTCACGCCAGCGTTGAATGTCTTCAGCTTGCTGACGGAAATCCCCGCCATATCTGCAACCTTCGCCATTTCAACTGGGCTGCTCAGGTGCACACGTGCCAGAGCACGGCTTTCATCGGTCGTTGGCAGACGTACGCCATAACGCTTGCTGTTTTTGAGAATATCACTCAATGCCAGCATTTTAGGCACGTACTGCTTCGTTTCCTGCGGCAACGGTAACGACCAGAAGTCCGTGGATTTCCCACGCGCTTTGTTCGTTTTAATTGCCTTCATGACTCGACCTTCGCCGCTGTTATAAGCCGCTACGGTCAGAAGCCAGTCGCCGTCAAACATCTTGTTCAGACGCTGCATCATGTTCAGCGCGGCAGTTGTTGAAGCAACAACATCGCGACGCGCGTCATAATTGCGGGTCTGTTTCAAACCATAATTGCGCCCCGTGCTCGGAATGATCTGCCAGATGCCTGCTGCATTGGCGCCAGACGTTGCGTGAGGATCAAAAGCGCTCTCCACTATGGGTAGTAGTACCAGTTCCATAGGCATGTTACGTTTTTTAACTTGCCCGGCTATCCAGTACATATACGGCTCTGCCCGTAAAGTTACATCGTGGAGATAGCTCTTATTGCGTAAATATTTCTGTTTCTGTTCGCGAATCCGGTCATTTTCCGGAATTCCCATCTTTAGCTCGTCGCCAATGAAAGCCCACAAGTCACCATCTGGCGCGATAGACGTCCCATCGTCCATCCATCGTGCCTGACTTGTAAACTTTGCTGCTTCCCCTTGACCAGCTGCAGAAAGGCTCTGTGCGTGCTGTTGAACGTTGCCGGTACTCTGGCAACCCACGAGCAGGACAGAGGCGAGTAATATCGCTTTTGCCTTCATGTGTGTGTCAATAGTTGCTTAAAAGACGACCGATCATAACGGCGAACGGAGCCGATGACAAGAAAGTTTTATCAGAACCTATCTTTCTTTGACCTTAACCATGCAAAACGTTCTTCAGGTTGTTGCAATAATGTTTCTTCATTAATTACATTAATTAAATCAATATCTTCTGTTCTTAAAAAAACATTAATTTGCCGCTCATTTTTCAGAATTACGGGTAGTGTTATTTGATTTTTTGCCCGTAACTCCTTAACTTTACGATAATAATCATTTATGGACAAATCGTGCGGAAGAATACTCAAAGCAAACTTCATATTTGATAAGGTATATTCATGAGCACAACATACCAATGTATCGTCAGGTAACGCACTTAACTTTTTAAGTGATTGATACATTTGTGATGGTGTCCCTTCAAACAACCGACCACACCCACCAGAAAACAGCGTGTCGCCGCAAAATAGATAAGGTTTACTGAAGTAACAGATATGTCCTAAAGTGTGACCCGGTGTGGCAATTACACTAAATTCATGCCCCAAAACGAAGGCAGTTTCGCCATCTTTGACTACCTGTGTTGTTCCCTTATCTTGTGTCTCTTGTGGACCATACACCACAATTTGCGGAAACTTTTTCACCAGTTCTTTTACGCCGCCAACGTGATCGTGGTGATGGTGGGTGAGAAATATGGCCTCCGGTTGCCAGTTATTGGCGGCAATGGCGTTTAATACTGGCTCTGCGTCTCCGGGATCGACAATCAGGCAGCGACCTGCTTCATCATTCAAAACCCAGATGTAATTGTCATCAAAGGCGGGAATACTGTTAAGATTCATAGATTACCTCTCAGTGTGAAACGGAAGGTTGTGATGAAACCGGCAAGAGTCCCTCAAACTGTCGTGGCTCCTGATTGCTGGGGCGATTTGCCCTGGGGAGAGCTTTATCGCAAGGCGCTGGAGCGCCAGCTCAACCCGTGGTTCACTAAAATGTATGGTTTTCATCTGCTTAAGATTGGCAATTTAAGCGCAGAAATCAATTGCGAAGCGTGCGCGGTTTCTCATCAAGTGAATGTTTCTGCGCAAGGAATGCCCGTCCAGGTGCAGGCGGACCCACTTCATCTTCCTTTTGCCGATAAATCCGTTGATGTTTGTCTACTGGCACATACATTGCCGTGGTGCACCGATCCGCATCGTTTATTGCGTGAAGCCGATCGGGTATTGATTGATGATGGCTGGCTGGTGATTAGTGGCTTCAATCCCATAAGTTTAATGGGATTACGCAAACTTGTGCCGGTATTGCGCAAAACCTCGCCCTATAACAGCCGGATGTTTACTCTGATGCGGCAGCTGGACTGGCTCTCTTTGTTGAATTTTGAAGTGCTACACGCCAGCCGTTTCCACGTTCTCCCGTGGAACAAACACGGTGGAAAACTATTGAATGCGCATATTCCTGCGCTTGGTTGCTTACAACTTATTGTCGCCCGGAAACGGACTATTCCTTTAACGCTAAATCCGATGAAACAGAGTAAAAACAAGCCACGAATTCGCCAGGCGGTTGGAGCCACCCGGCAATGTCGTAAACCACAGGCTTAAACTTCGACTTGATAGCCCGTATCTTCCAGTGTGGGATTCATCGCTGCGGCACGAGCCAGTTCATCGCAACGTTCGTTTTCTGGATGACCGGCATGGCCTTTAACCCATTCCCATTTGATTTGATGCTGCCCCAGCGCAGCATCAAGACGTTGCCAGAGATCGACATTTTTTACTGGTTTTTTGTCTGCGGTTTTCCAGCCACGTTTTTTCCAGTTATGGATCCACTGGGTGATACCCTGGCGGACATACTGGCTGTCGGTACTCAAAATGACTTCGCAATGTTCTTTTAACGCCTCCAGCGCGACAATAGCGGCCATCAACTCCATACGGTTGTTGGTGGTGCGGGTGTAGCCTGCGCTAAAGGTTTTCTCGCGTCCGCGATAGCGTAAAATAGCGCCGTAACCCCCAGGTCCTGGATTACCCAGACACGAACCATCGGTGAAAATTTCTACCTGTTTAAGCATCTCTGGTAGACTTCCTGTAATTGAATCGAACTGTAAAATGACAAGTCTGACATAAATGACCGCTATGAGCACTGCAATTACACGCCAGATCGTTCTCGATACCGAAACTACCGGTATGAACCAGATTGGTGCGCACTATGAAGGCCACAAGATCATTGAGATTGGTGCCGTTGAAGTGGTGAACCGTCGCCTGACGGGCAATAACTTCCATGTTTATCTCAAACCCGATCGGCTGGTGGATCCGGAAGCCTTTGGCGTACATGGTATTGCCGATGAATTTTTGCTCGATAAGCCCACGTTTGCAGAGGTAGCCGATGAGTTCATGGACTATATCCGCGGCGCGGAGCTGGTGATCCATAACGCAGCGTTCGATATCGGCTTTATGGACTACGAGTTTTCGTTGCTTAAGCGCGATATTCCGAAGACCAATACCTTCTGTAAGGTCACCGATAGCCTTGCGGTGGCGAGGAAAATGTTTCCCGGTAAGCGCAACAGCCTCGATGCGTTATGTGCCCGCTACGAAATAGATAACAGTAAACGAACGTTGCACGGGGCATTACTCGATGCCCAGATCCTTGCGGAAGTTTATCTGGCGATGACTGGTGGGCAAACGTCGATGGCTTTTGCGATGGAAGGAGAGACACAACAGCAACAAGATGAAACAACAATTCAGCGCATTGTGCGTCAGGCAAGTAAGTTACGCGTTGTTTTTGCGACAGATGAAGAGCTTGCAGCACATGAAGCCCGTCTCGATCTGGTGCAGAAGAAGGGGGGAAGCTGCCTCTGGCGGGCATAAATACCTGTAAAAGGCGCTAAAAATAGCGACTTGGGCGATTTTTGCAGCAAACGATTCAAAAGATGAGAAAAACCGTTGACGAAGGGAGAGGCAATCCGTAATATTCGCCTCGTTCCCAACGGAACACAACGCGGAGCGGTAGTTCAGTCGGTTAGAATACCTGCCTGTCACGCAGGGGGTCGCGGGTTCGAGTCCCGTCCGTTCCGCCAAATTCACTCATGAAAATGAGTTCAGAGAACCGCAAGATTTTTAATTTTGCGGTTTTTTTGCATTTAAATCCCGATATTTCTCTGTTCAATGATTTTACTCTGGCGTAAGTGCGTAACTCTCGCTTGTTGTCTCATTTATTAAAATTCAATAATGATATCGAACCATTCAACTTAAATATATTTTTAGTGAATAATTTTATATTGATTAAATGAATGTATATTTCATGTTGATTTTGTTTGTTATTATTTAAGTGGGGTATATAATTAGAGTCCGTTATCAGTGCTAAATATTCTAATCATTATGACAGGCGAGGGAGTGTCCGATTATGAATTCAAAAAAGGTTTGTTGCATATGTGTATTATTCTCGCTGCTTGCAGGATGTGCCTCTCAATCTTCTATTGATGAAAAAAAGAAAAAAGTTCAAGTTACACAAAGTAATATTAATAAAAACATTCCCCCGCAACTGACAGACAAAGATTTATTCGGTAATGAAACCACTCTGGCTGTATCCGAGGAGGATATTCAGGCTGCGCTTGAAGGAGATGAGTTTCGTGTGCCTCTCAATTCTCCCGTAATACTTGTCCAGTCTGGCAGTCGCGCACCGGAAACCATTATGCAGGAGGAGATGCGAAAATATTATACTGTTTCCACATTCTCTGGTATCCCGGACAGACAAAAGCCTCTGACTTGTAACAAAAACAAAGATAAAAATGAGAACGAGGATGTTGCCAGTGCTGAAAATATGAACTGGATGCAGGCATTACGTTTTGTGGCGGCAAAAGGCCATCAGAAAGCGATTATTGTTTACCAGGATACGTTGCAGACAGGAAAATATGACACTGCACTGAAATCAACAGTATGGTCCGATTATAAAAATGAAAAACTGACTAACACAATCTCACTGCGCTATCTGGTGCGATTCACGCTGGTGGATGTAGCTACAGGTGAGTGGGCTGCCTGGTCGCCGGTGAATTATGAATATAAAGTGCTTCCACCATTTCCCGGCAAGAATGAAGCCAGTACGACTGATATGACAGAGCAGCAAATCATACAACTTAAGCAAAAGACCTATAAAGCGATGGTAAAAGATTTGGTTAACCGCTATCAATAATAAATTATATCTGCCGCCAGGAATTTCTGGCGGCAATAATACAAAATTCTTTGCATAAGAAATTGTTCCTGACAAAGACAGTGCAAGAAAGGACATGGAATCCGGCGTTAAAAACTGTTTGTTTTAGAATATTTAATTATTTAACTGCTTAATCTTCCTTGCGAGAAATATGTTCATTATTACATTTTATGCCATTTTTAATATAGATTGCTCCTGGGAAAATCCCCGTGTTATTACCGCAGGGGTGATAATTAGCATTGACATATCCTGTGACAAAAGGAGCTATTAAAGGTGCTATTACGATAGCTATTAGTAAAAATATAAGAGTTAGCTGTATTGTTATGTCTGTGGCGAAATTGATTACCTTTGTTTTTTTTATTAAGAATGATTTTATTATTGTTAGTAAAATTACATGAATATTTAACAAGGAAAACGATATGAAACCGAAGCATAGAATCAACATTCTCCAATCATAAAATATTTCCGTGGAGCCTTTTATTATTGAATATAGAGGTTTAATTCCGGTAAAAAATAAAGAAGCATTGAATGCAGGGAAAAATAATATGGCTATAAAAAACATCGAAAAAAACTCTTTCAATTTAACATGTAAACGCATAGTTAATCCTCATATCACGGGGGGAGTGTTAAGAACATACATAAATGGAGTCATGTTTTCCCTTTTCCATTTATCAAGTTCCTGTTGCCGTTTTAGTCCATCTCTAATTGCATCTTTTAATTTTTCTGATAAATGGTATTGAGCATCGATTTCATTTAAAACAACTGTACACACTATCCCTGTAAGTAAAATTGCTCCTCCTACAAGAATTACTGGAAGGCCAAAACTAAGACAGGCAAAAGAAGCCAGGCTTCCAATAGCAGTTGCAACACCGCCTGCAATCACTGCTTTGGCCACATCCATTGAAAAATCACCAAGAAAATTAACCAGATCTCGCTCTGAACTCATAATAAATTCTATGGTTCTCCAGGCTACTGAAAACCAGATACAGAACTTAACTCCTTTTATTGATTCAGATAAAGCTCCTCGCCAGCCAATAGCGAGTTCCAGAACTTGAGGCGCTCGTGAAGAGAAAATATATTTACCGAGCTTTTCTAAAAGCCAGGGGCTGGATGTTGTAATTTTTATATATTTCTCTCCAAGTATTTCAAAGTAACTTGCTTTTGTATACTTTAAGGTATTAAAGTTAAATATAATTTTCCCATTTCCATCAAACTCAGTCATTAATTTATCCGCGTTAACTAACCAAGCGAGTGTATCTTTTATACCTGAAGGATGTGTAGTGATAAAATGAATGTAATCAAATGATGTTATTGAGCTGAGTATTTTTTTTTGCAACATCAAGTGTCAAGAGAATAACATGATGAGTGTTCTGACGCCTTAATTCATCAATGAGTGGGACGTCGTTAAGATAAGGGTGCTGAGGTACTAGCTGGTTTATCGGTTGAGCCCCCCGAAGAATGTCACCCACATAATCAGCCCACTGTGCATTCTGTGTGTTGTTATTATTCCTTAAACCAGCCATTATATCTCTCCGCAATAGTAATTTATTATGTTATTACAGTAAATTACTGTACACGATCCTGCCATTTACTCATTGCATTCGTACCGGCTAACGTATGCTCCCAGGAAATATCTTCATAAATAAAGGCAATTCTCTCCTGTGGCTCCAGTTCTTTTTCCAGGACAGCATGCGGTGTGACAAAATCAATACTTGATATTCGGGCTTTTGACAGGTTTATTTTATAATAAGGCTGGTAAATACCCGCTTTACTGGTTCGGTAGAGTATAAATTCACATGTTACCATTTTTTCATTGTCACTAAGTGCTTTTGCCAGCAATGGTGAGGATTTATCAACCGGTTTGGTGATAATTAATTCATGATGATTGACATTTTGACTTCTTGAGATGGAATGCATTAACGCATAAACCATGATCTGATCTTTATGTTCTGGCTGTGCTTTGTTTCCGACAGAATCAAGCGTTGAGCAACCTGCTGAAATCAGCCCTTGTGTCTCTCCACTCAAAGATAAATAACTCATATTTGCCATGATAATCTCCTTTAATTAAATAATTATTTTTCGGCCGTGGTCCCGGTTGTCGCCTCTGGCATGACGTTATTCTTCAGCAGCAGCCAGCGGATTAACACGCCTTCGAGTCGCTCATTAATTTGTTTTTCCAGCGCATCTATATTCTGCTTCTGCGCACGGGCATCCTGGTACTGCGTCAACAGAGACTCAACGGGTGTTTCCTGCCCCAGTCCCCGCTCCGCCTGCCAGATGACATTTTTGATATAGGAAAGGGTTAGTCCCTCTTTCTCGCGCCGCATCACGAGATCTGCAAAAGCATGTAAGTCCTGACGGGTCTGCAACCAGCCACGCAACTGCGGGCTACTCTGTGCGCGGGTTTTGAGTGCTTCATTCCAATGTGTCGAGGCCTGCTGCTGCTGCAGGCTTTCCGGCCAGCGACTGTCGGCAACACGCATCATCTGCATCCCGGTTTCCAGCGGTTGTACCGGGGAGACGCCAAGAAGCTGTTGCAGCCTGCGCTCATAGTTTTCTAGTTCAGGTGAGGCCATCCACACCGTTGCTGCGCCCTGCGCGGTGTCGTTAACCTGTAACAGTTGCTGTTGCACCGGATAGACCTGCCACCACCACAATGCTGAGGCGACAGCCACTGAACAGGCGATCCCCGTGATAAACCCTCTTACCGTACTGCCTTGCTTCATCACACTGGCCTGTGGGGGATTCTCTGACAGACTGCGCACTTCTACTTTCATCTCAGGCAGGTCGGGCAGGGGAGGCACTACCGCTTCTGGCGTGGAGGAAGCCGTTGTTTCCGGGGCATAAATCAGTGTTCTAACCGTGGTCTGTACGGCGTTTTCAACGTTACTCTTCGGCTGGGGTTCAAGCCGCTTACGCGTGTTCTGCATAAAATAGAGCAGATTCTCCACGCGCGGAACGCGCTTCAGCTCCACCTGCTGAAGCTTGTCGCAGATAAGCTGCAATGCCCGCTCTGTGCGGTAGATCAGTGGCAGATCGGGTTCCGCAAAGGAGATTTGCTGACGCAGAATATTGCCGGTTCGGGAGTTAAACCAGTCCAGCATTTCAGTACGCGCCGGACCGCCCTGCGGCCAGAATTTATCCCAGTCGTGGCTTACCATTGCCGCCAGCAGTTCCGCACCTTCGCAGAATCCCGCCAGTCCCTGTGTCCGTGTCCGGGCAAGCGTATAGTAGGTGGCGGTGTGTAAATCCACACCGTTGGCTTTAAAAATCGCCAGCGCCAGCGACTCCACCAGTTTCCAGTTCAGCTCAGGCTGTGACGGATGGCTGGCTTTGTTTATTTCCTCGCGGATGGCGCTGAATTCCGGCAGCCCGCGCGGGTCACTGCCGGTAACGATAGTTTGTGTCAGTCCGTTACTATTCATCCCTGCCTCCTCAGTACAGTGTGTCTGACAGGCCAAACTGGCTGAATAACCCACCGCTGAACGGGTTATCTTCCGTGTCGGTATGCACGCGGTAGGTCATTGCGCCACCGTCCACACTAAAGCGCACGGTAAAGTTGCCATCCTGTACTCCGGTCAGCTGTCCGGCCCCGAACAGGCGGAACTGAGCCCACGGCCCGCTGAAGCTGATACTGCGCGGTGCGCCGCCGCGGGCACCAACCAGCGTCAGTTTGCTTTCGTTGCCTTCGCGCATATTGTTAGGCCAGACCAGATGGGCGGTATAGTTACGGCCCTGGCTGTAATCGACTAACTGACCGTCAAGGTTCAGTACGCTGCGGCGTTTGTTGCCGGAAAGCGATACCGTTTCCACGGCAAAGGATGTTCCCAGACCGTTCTGTTTGCTGAAGAATATGTCACGGATTTTCTGCGCGGTTTCCAGTTGCGCAATAATATCTTCGCGAATAATGACGTTGTTATCGCCATCCTCCAGACTCAGGTCATTGTCGATAAACAGCTTTAGGTTCTGCTGGTAGAAGGTATCCAGTATGCCATCTGGTTTAAAGAATCGTTCGAAGGCATCCAGTGAGGCATCCTGTGCAGAATGTGGATTAAACGGATAGTTATTTGCCAGTTGCTCGTTAAACGGTTTCACCACGCTGTCGCGCCAGTCCACTTCCATATAGTGAACGGCTTCCACCATCACCACATGCCAGGCCTGGTCAGCCAGCCTGCCTGCCCAGCGGTTGAGCGGAGCAGGCAGTGTTTTTGCCATCTGGCGGGTGGCGAATATGGGATCACTGCTGTTCTGATCAAGCCGTAACTGCACGGCTTTCAGTGCCGATTTCCCAGGTACAGGCGCGTTCTGGATCGCCAGCAGGTAGCGGTGTAACTCGGTGAGCTGCAGGTACACGGCCTGCATCGTGCTTTCTTTATCTTTCTGGACTGTCAGGGTACTGTTTTCCGGGGCGAACTCATGCCCAAGGCGGGTGAGTAACTGGTAGTCTGGTTCAGCCAGGGCCTCATCCCGTTCTTTAGCAGATAGCTTTTCAGAAAAGGCGCCAGGTTGTGTGTTGTCACGCAGCACGGTCAGCGCCCGCTGCAAAGGCTGGTCACCGCTGATAACCTGCTCCAGCGCCCCGGTCAGTTGTCCGATGGACTCAAAATTGCGGATATTCAGATTGTCCATCCCGGCCCGCCAGGTGGCGGTGTAGTCGCTGATATACTGCTCGGTCAACTGGCGCTGGATTTCCGCCCGGTCGGCGTCACTGTATTTCACGCTGCGGGTGAGGTTGAGTACCCAGGAATCCATCGCCGTCAGTTCAACCAGTTCATCGCGCTGTTTTACAAAATAGCTTTGCAGGCCGTAACGGGTAAGAAACTGTGGAACAACCAGTTTATTGTCATCGGCAGATGTAAACACCTGGTCAAAGGTTGGCCCTACCTGGTCACGCAGATTGAGGTCGGCAGGAAGAACGCCCAGCGCCCGCGTTTTCAGGCTCTGGTAAACTCGCTGGTAGACAGGTAGTTTGCTTAGTTCTTTCTGTGCTGACACAACGGGCTTGTCATACGGCGTCCAGCGGCTGATAGCGTCACCGTCGCCCGCCTGACGCTCTGCATGCCAGTCTGTGTGAGCCAGCGCGTAGTCAAGATGGGACATCAGTTGCGCCTGGATATCGCGCTGGCCGTGGAACTTTTCGCTCCAGCGTTTTGCCATATACTGCTTCACCACCTCATTGTTACGTCCGCTCTTATCCTCCAGCATTCGCATCACGCGCAGCACGGCGAGTTTTTCCTCACTCTCCGGTGGCGCGGCGTTCATCTCTTTGACCAGCCCGTTAAACAGCGACGGAAGATAGCGTTGCTCCAGCAGTTGCAGGTAGGTCCGTTCCACATAAGGCCCGATGCGTCGCCCCTGATATAATCCCATCTCCGCAAGGCGGCTGCGGTCGCCCCAGTCACCGTAGGCCAGAGTGGCATCGCGTACCGGGTTCAGCAGCGGCAGTTGCAGGTTGCCATAGTCATCTTCCCCCTGCGGAGGCGGCACATCCATAAAGGCTTTGGCCTGCTTAAGCACGGTGATGCCGGACTGATAGTTACCATTGTAATAGTGATGCCAGCCGGTGATGAGCAGCAGTGCCGCCACGCCGCCAGTGGCAGAGAAAACCGTCAGGCGGCGACGGGAACGCATCAGCCAGGCGCGGCTCTCCGTTGCCAGATTAGGCTCTGCGAGTAACGCCTGCGGGAACAGGCTACGGGTGAAATAGGGTGCGGTGTCCACCAGAGGCCAGGACGCCAGTGGGTTATTGCCCAGCCGGTATTGGCGGGCGGCAGACTGGGTGAAAATATCATCCATCTGTCCGCGCTGAAGCGAAGAGGTGAGATAGACGCCACGCAGCATCACGTTCATATTTTCGCCGTCAAGCAGACCCTCAAGCAGTGACACCAGTGGTTCACGGCTTCCCTGCATCTGGCGGGAAAAACTAAATAAAGACGCGCGGGTGTGAGTCTGAGCGACCATCAGATCCGGCAACGCTAGGTTCATTCGATCCACCCATGTCTGCCAGAAAGCATTCAACTCTGTTCGCCAGTCATCATTTTCATGGGCGCGGCGGGTGAACGTGACCCCTAGAATTGCATCGCGATCCTGTCTGTTCAGTGACTGGAACAGGGCGGCAAAACCCTGCAATAAATCAAGCCGGGTGAGTACCACGTAAACCGGTAACTGGCAGTGAAGATGCTGGCGTATATCCTGCAAGCGGCTGCGCAGCGTCTGTAACAGATGTTCGCGGCGGCGTTTGTCTGCGGTAAGCAGATCGGGTAAATCGAGTGTCAGAATAATCCCGTTCAGCGGCTGGCGCGCGCGCTTTTCTTTCAGCCAGCCGAGGGCATGTTCCCACAGACGGCGATGCAGGATATCCGCATCAGCGGGAGCGCAGAGTGTGCCGTCGATATCAAAGATCACCGCCTGTTTACCGACATGGGGCGTGAGGTACAGGCGTTGTTCTGCGCCGCGTGCGCCCTCCGGGGCATAAATAATGTCGGACGGAAAACCCTCGCGCAGCAGTGTCGTTTTGCCACTGCCCGCCGGGCCGATGACCATATACCACGGCAACTGCCACAGGAAACGGCGGTTGTCGAGATGGCGTTGCAGGCGCAGCAGCCAGCGGTCAAGGTAACGCTGCTGGGCGTTCAGCTCCACACTGAGCGGATCAATGGCCTCCTCGCGCTGCTGCTTTTGCATTTTTTCAAGCTGTTGCAGGCGCTTCATCATCCGGACGGTAAGCCACACTAGGGCGATAATCCCCCATGCCGCCGTTGCCAGCCAGCGGTTCGCCAGTGGTTTGAGCCACTGTTCTTCATACAGCGTCCACGTCGGGCCTTTCCACCAGATCCATACCAGCAGAAAAATCCACGCCAGTATCAGCAGCCAGAAAGCGGAGACTTTAAACCGGGGCATCGCCGGGCGTAGGGCTGATTTGAGTCCGCTGAGTAGTCGGGGTGTTGGTAATCTGAACACAAAAACTCCTGTTCTCTTTTATTGTTCTGCCGTGAATTTTTGTTCAAGCTGCGTAAGTAATGATGGCTCCCAGTCAGACACCATCATCTGACTCCCTATCATCAACAACATCCGGTACTGTTGCTGCGCAAGCTGTATCAGCCCCGCCTCCTCCGTCAACTGTGCGGCAAGGTACTGGCGGTGAAACTGATCGCGGGGATCGCCTTCGGGTAGCATGTCCAGATATCGCAGCGCCGCCTCCAGACCCTGCCCAGCAAAACAGGCTCTGGCTGCCTGCGATTCCTCACCGATTTGCGCAACCGGTGCAACTTTGCCGTCGGGCGAAGCTGCCAGCCATTGTTTCGTCTGCTCACTGAGAAACGGTGTGCGGTCATTAAACAGCAGCCCGGTAAGCTGGGGCAGACGCTCAAGGAAGCGGATGACCTCATCGCGGATGGTGTCTGCCACCTGTTTGTAACCCAGACGCAGTGCCGTCTGTGCAGAAAGACAGTGACCGTCCAGCCAGTAAGGAGCCAGCAATACGCTTTTCTCAACCTGCTGCCACAGCGCCATATCCGCGCTGGCAAGCCGGGACTGGTAATCCGCCACCATATCGGCAGAGACCGCAGCCAATGGGGTACGTCCATCGCTTTCCGCCTGGGGTGTACTGGTGATGGATTGCCACAGGGCATGGCGGCGCAGGCGATAGCCCTGCGGCGAGTCCGGCTGGCGTTCACATAAAATAGCCGCCACTTTTAACAGCGTGTCGCGCCAGGCTTTGTCGTCGTGACTGTCGATGGCGATTTGGGGAGCCGGAGCACTGGGTTGCGTCACGCCGCTTTCAGACGTGGCGGTGGTCTGTCGTGAACTATCGGAGGCCGCCGGAGTGGGGGCAGGAGCCGGTGCCGCACGATTAAACGCACGCTGGTACAGGGCAAAAAGATCATCGGTAGCCAGTGCCAGTTCCGGGGCGTTATGTGACTGCCAGCACTGCGCCAGTTTCGCCAGTTCCCCTGACAGCGCGTCGCGCTGCGCTGTGGCGGCGTTCTGTGAAAAGCCTTCAATACCTGTTTCGAAGCGTTTAATGACCTGGCTGGCAAAGCGTTTTTTATGTGCCATATTCTGCGGCGCAGCCACCGACCAGTAATGCTCCACATACAGCGCCAGCAGGCGCAATGCGAGATGAGGATCACCGGCGTGTTGCAGGGTTCTCAGCAGATGCGCCAGCAGACGAAAGTCCTTACTCTCCGAAGCCAGAATGACCAGCCCCCGGCGCTGGAGTTCCGGGATATCCAGTTGACTGTGGGCCAGAGATCCCAGTTTGACGATTTCGCCGTCGATATACTCCCAGTCCGGGTTGTCATCTTTCAGCGCCGATGCCAGTTTTTCTTCCGGCAGGTTTTCCAGCAGGTGCGTTATCCAGACATTCGGATCGCGTAAGTCCATTGCCATATTTTTATTCTCCCGCCCAGTGGCAGGCAACGCGCAGGGGGGCAATCGCCCTTGCCAGCCCGTCAATGTTAAAGGTCAGCTTTCCTGCGGCGTTATCTGCGCCGGTATCCACTGTCAGCGTTTTTGCGCCGAACAGTTGCTTAATTTCATCAATCCCGGACAGCCCCCGGCTGGACTCCAGCAGGGTGCCGTTCTCGCGCACAAACCAGTGGCTACGCAATGCCCGGCTGTCGGCATTCAGAGTGACGGCGATATCATGGACATCCAGAGGGTGCATCAGCGCCACCTGCATCCGGGTGATATTGTCCACGCAACTGAACATCAGCACCGGGCGCGGCGGAACATGGCCGATAGCCGGGGTGGTTATCACCACCGTCGGGCGCTCCCCCGGCACCTGCGTCACCAGCAGTTCTGTGGTGTTGCCCTCGCGGCGTTTTTCCTGCTCTGTGGCGCGGGTCCAGGCCTCGCCCACAAAACCGGCTTTGACCAGCGCCCCGTCAAACCCTGACGGGGACAGCGGTGCCAGCAGGCGGTCATAGCAGTCAAGCCGCTCCAGCGCCGCGGACTCCCGCCGACAGGACTGCATGGCCTGTGACGTGGCTGTCGCATCCGGCGGGGGCGTGGTGGCGACGGCGACCGCCACACCGGCCATTGACGATGTTTCTGCGGGCGCGGCAGTGGCGGGTAAGCCCGTCATCAGGCCCGCGATAAACCATCCTGTCTGCCGGAAAACGCGCAACCTGCTCATAAAACCGTTTCATCCTTTGTGACGGACTCGTCGTTCTGAGCATCTTCCACGTCTGCCGTAAATGCGTCGTCCACCGCCGACAACCGAATCCGGGCAATCGCCGTGTTAGCCGCCATTTTCTGCAACAGCAGCAGCGAGAGCGGCGGTAGCATGTCGCCATCGATGACCGATTCCAGCATCCTCGCGCCGTTTTCCGCGCGGGTGACGCGGCTCATGATTTCGTCCGTCACTTCCGGTTCAATGACCACTTCTGCACCAAAGCGACTGCGCAGCACGTTATCCAGACGGGCCAGTTTTCCGGCGATAATGGTGGCGAGCGTCTCTTTCGACAGCGGCAGATACGGCACCACTTCCATACGCGCCAGCAGGGCAGGTTTGAAGAAGTCGGCCAGCACCGGATACAGTTCTTCCTGCATGGTTTCCGGGTCATCGGCGTGCTCGACTATTACCTGGTAGCCGAGGTTGGACGTCAGGAAGAAGACGATATTTTTGCAGTCAATCAGGCGGCCTTCACCGTCTGCCATTTCGCCCTTATCGAACGACTGGTAGAACAGGTTGAGCACATCCGGGTGCGCTTTTTCCACTTCATCGAGCAGTACTACCGAGTAGGGTTTCTGGCGAATCGCTTCGGTCAGTACGCCGCCTTCACCGTAGCCAACGTAGCCCGGAGGCGAACCAATCAGCCGCGAGACGGTGTGTTTCTCCTGGAATTCGGACATATTGATGGTGGTCAGGTACTGGCGACCGCCGTAGAGCAGCTCTGCCAGTTGCAGGACGGTTTCGGTTTTACCCACACCGCTGGGGCCAGCCAGCAGGAACGCACCGAGCGGGCGTCCCGGAAGACGCAGGTCGGCGCGTGCGGTCAGTAGATGCTTATGCAGGCTGGCAATCGCCAGGTCTTGGCCTTTGATGGTGTCGCCCAGCCATTTCGGCAGGTCGGTGATGACCGACATTTCATTCTGCGACAGGCGGTTGAGCGGCACGCCGGTCCATTCGGCAATCACCGCCGCAATCTGTTTTTTATCGACGTGCGGGGAGACCAGCAACCGGTCGTTATGCAGGGCGTCCAGTTCGGCAGTGAGCTGGGCCAGCCGCTGTACCGGGGAAACTGTTTCAGCGGTCTCTTCCGGCTGTTCTCTGTCGGCCTCATCAGCCGGTACGGCACCGGTATTATCCTGTTCTGACTCTGACTCTGGCGGCGTATCCTCCGCGGCATCTGCGTCCGGCAACGACGCCGCATCGTCTTCTGCCACGCCCAGCAACTGCTGGCGCAGCGCGATAATCTCCCGGACCAGCGCCTGCTGCTGATGCCAGGCCGCTTCCAGTTCATCCAGCGCCGTCAGCGTTTCATCGTACTGCACCAGCACCTCGGTCATCCGTGAGGTGTTGGTACGCAGCCCGATGCGAAGCTCGCGCTCAAGCTGGCGAATTTCCGCCTCCTGCTGGTGGCTCAGAGTGGTCAGCGCCGAGATTTGCTTCGGCGGCGAGGAAAGGTTAATGGCGACGCGGGCGCAGGCGGTATCCAGCACATCAATGGCTTTGTCCGGCAACTGACGCCCGGAGAGATAACGTTCGCTCAGCGTTGCTGCGGCCTGCAAGGCGTCATCATCAATCAGCACGCCGTGAGACTGTTCATAGACCGCCGACAGACCACGCAGAATAATGGTGGCTTCGGCGGCGTTGGGTTCGCTGACCTTCACCAGCTGGAAGCGGCGCGACAGGGCGGCATCTTTCTCGAAGTATTTTTTGTATTCGCTCCAGGTGGTGGCGGCGATGGTTTTCAGTTCGCCGCGCGCCAGCGCCGGTTTGAGCAGGTTGGAGATATCCAGCCCGCCCTGCTGGTTGCCCGCGCCAATCAGGGTATGTGCTTCGTCAATAAACAGAATGACCGGCACCGGAGAGGAAATGACCTCCGCCATCAGCCCCTTGAAGCGTTTTTCGAATTCGCCCTTCACCGACGCCCCGGCCTGCAATGCGCCTAGGTCAAGGGTCATGATATCGGTGTTTTTCAGTTTGTCCGGCACCTGGCCTGCCACGATGCGCAGCGCCAGCCCTTCGATTAAGGCACTTTTACCCACGCCTGCTTCGCCCACCACCACCGGGTTGTTCTTGCGGCGGCGGCAGAGAATGTCGATCATCAGGTCGATTTCGTGGTCGCGGCACAGTACCGGGTCAAGCCTGCCGTTACGGGCGTCTGCGGTCATGTTTTTGGCGTAGCGGGCAAGCAGGGTGTCAGCAGCGTCCGTCAGTGTGCCTGCGACTTTACCGTCTGCATCCGGCACGACTGATTCCGCCGACTCCTGTGTCCACTGTACAAAGTCCTGTTGCAGACGGTCACGGTTAATGCCGGTCAACAACCGGGCGGCAGCAGGCGGTATATAACGCAGCGGCGAATGCAGCAGGGCCAGCAGCAACACGCCGCCACGCAATTCGCTGTGCTGCATCTCAGCCGACGCCAGCAGCCAGCCCTCTTTCAGCCACTCAACCAGCATCGGGGAAAATGCCGGGTAGCTGTCCGCAGAACGGGCAGTTGTGTAGTTCTCCACCGTCAGCGCCTGGCGCAACTCTTCCATGCCAATATCGCCCTGGCGGGTAATAACCCGCAGGTCGCTGCGTGGCATGGCGAGCATCTGAATAAGCACATGGCTGACGGTAATTTCCGCTGCCTGCTGGCTCATACATTCAGAGGCGGCCATCTCCAGCGCCTGGCGGGAGAACAGGTTAAGCCGTTTTACCAGCGTGGGAAGATCAATCTGGATCATAAACGTCCTTATCGAAGTAATTTGTTTAGCTGGTGCAGGATGTCCTGCGTCTGGCTGTCCAACCGCAACAGATAGAACAGGTAAAACAACGCCAGCACGACAACGCCACCACAAAAAATATGTTTAATGGTCAGGCGACTGATGAGCTGATAACGCCCGCCCTGGGTTTTTTTGTCCTGGTGTAACAGCGGGAAAGGGGCATCGCCGCGTAGTTTATGCAGGACGTGGTACAGGCGGCGGTAGATCTGCTCAAATTCCCCCTGATCCTGTGCTGCCACTTTGTAGCGCCCGCGAAATCCCAGAGAAAAACAGAGCCAGAGAAATTCCAGCAGATCCTGGTAACGTTTGGGTTCACGGATCAGGCGCTCCAGCAGGATGAAAACTTTCTCTCCACCCCAGGCTTCGTTGTGGAAATGGACCAGCAATGACTGCTTGATCCACTCGTTCTTGTTCGACCAGCCGTTACCGAGCGCCGCTTCATCAATAAACGTGCAGAGGATGTAGCGAAACGAGATAATCACGCCCGGTTCGTAGCCCTGCTCCTGAAGCAGTTGCTCCACGGCCTGAACATCCGTCACCACCTGAGCAAAAAGATGCTCCGGCATCGTCTGACTGTTCATGGTTGAAAGGCGCATCACCATACCGAGGAGCGGCGTGGCTGCGTCGATCATCGGATTCAGGCTGTTGCCACGAAGCGCGAGATGATAGTCGCGCTGGCTTTTTTCGTGGTGTCCGGTAAATGGTGGCAGAGACAGTGACCCCTCATCCATCGTCTTACCCTCTTATCGCCCACAGTTGCATGTTCAGATCCGGGAAACTGCCGGATACATGCAGTGCAACGGCCCCGGCGGCAGCCATTTCTGTCCAGGCCTGGCCGCTCTTGTCGAGTTCGAAATAGCTGAACCCGGAATGGTAAGGAAGCTGGCGGGGAGCCACCATCAGGGCACGCAATGGAATGCCGGGTATCTGCACACTGACCATATTGCGGATTTTTTCCGGCGAGGAAATTTTCGACTGCTGGATAAACTGGCGCTGGATCTGATCGACCGGCATGTTTGCCGCCACGGCCAGCACAAAGGTGGCAGATTGCAGCAGTTCTGTGTCATGGATATCGGCCTGCCAGATACCGTCACGCAGATGCAGCGGCAGATTAACGGCTCTTGGCGACAGTACGGTATGCAGCGCCCGTTTGACTTCCGGTAACAGCGTTTTAAATGTTTTGGTCAGGTCATGATGATCATACACATCAAGCGGGCAGGGCAGGCGCGACGGCTCGGTAAAGGTCATCAGTTCACCCAGCAACCCGGCAAGATCAAGGTAGAAATCTTCCGGGTGGAGCTGGGATCGACGAGCGCGATGGGTAAACCGGGTCTGGTTACGGTTAAGTAACTGCAATATCATAAATTCCGCCACATCCGCGATGCCGCTCTGCGCCGGAGAGCCAATGCGGTTTGCCAGATCGCTTGCCCGTCCGCCAATGGCCCCCTGTACCTCTTTGAGATAAACACGCAGTTTCTTACTGACCTGAATATTCTGGCAGGAGGGGATAAAATCGTCATCCAGCGTCAGGGAGCCGTCGGCATGGCGATCGCTGATACGGCAAAGCGGGAGCGTAATATAGGCGCTCATATCTTCTGCACCGCTCATAATGCGCGGCGTCAGTTGACCCAGCGTCAGTGTTCGCGCGTCACCTTCTTCTGAATGCAGATCCCGGACATCGGCATAATTCAGCCGGTAACGCCCGATTCGCCGCCCGTCGCTGATTTCATTTCTCACATCACTGGCGACCGGCAGAGCGAGGTAAATATTGCGGCTTCTTTCGTCCGGAAAATGTTGCGGGTGCAGCGGATCGGGCAGTGCGTCCTGGTCGGGGATAGAAAAGACGGTGCCGTCGGGCAGTGTGCCTGACGCGCTGTCAATCATGATCTTACCCTGCGCCAGCAGTTCATTGTTGAGGGTGAGTTCGGTAAATCCCCAGGATAAATCATTCATGGCCCGGAAACGCTGGTTATCCAGGTAGTCGTTGTAACGCTGCTGTTGCTGGAAGTGGTGTGGGCGCATCAGCATCCCTTCCTGCCACATCACCTTGTTGCGGGTGGTTGCCATAATTATTCATCCTCTTTTTTCATTTCGATGCTGCTTTGACGTACATGCACCAGCAGGCGGTAATGGTGGCCGGTTCCTTCCACCGTCTCGATTTGTTTCCATTCAGTGGCCTGGTCATCGGAGAAATAGGCCACGACACCAATAAACTGCGTTTTCTCATCCAGCTTTACCGGCGGCAGGGTTTTGATGGTGTCCGGCAACAGGTTGAAATCCTGGTGGTCGATATAGTTTTTACCCAGCACATCCGGTAGCGGCGTACTGGCTATCTGGTCATAGTCGGCTGCCAGCAATTTTGAGTCGTCAGTCAGGTACACCAGTTGCACATCCACGGCGGCTGATTCACCCTCCGCATTGGTATTGGTGTCCGGTTCGGTCAGCAGGGTGACGGTTATTTCCGAAGGTTGCTCCTTCAGGCTCCCGACCTGGATATCCGGGTTTTTGATCACCTCGCTGATTTTTTTCGCCGTTTCGCAGCCGGTTAATATGACGCACATCAGCACGCAGGCCAGAAACGCCTTCCTGTTCATGCTTCCGGCTCCCGCTGTTTTTCACGAAGCACCCGGTCATAGACCTGGGCGTAGACCTCGTTAAACAGCATCTCAAACCCCTGCTGGCGATCGGAGGCCAGTTCTTCGTAATAATGGCTGTACATTTGCCATGCTCCGGCATCATCCAGCGGCTGGCGCAGTTCATGGCTGCGGCGGTACTGCACAAAGCGGCGCAGCAGATTTTGTGGTGAGAAAGCATCCAGCAGGACACGAAGCGACTCCACAATCGCTGCCCGGTTAGCTTCTTCGTGGTGGCGGACATTGCGCAGGCTTTCACTGACAGCGGCGGGAGCCGCCAGATGTACCGGACTTTTACCTTCGGCAAACATCACGTCGAGCGCGGTGGCGTAATCCATGTTCAGGCGCAGCGGGTTATCTTCCAGCGGGCGCAAATGTTTGTCTGAGAGGCTGTTACGCTGTTGCTGCAAATCGAGCAGACCTTTTATTGCGGCCTGTAACGTGCGTCCGGCCTCTTCCAGAAAATCATCCGCATCGTCGGAATTGCTCACGGTAAGCGAACCGCCGAGACCGCGCAGTAAGGGGGTGACCGCAAGGTGGCGTTGCGCCATTTCTGCCACAGAGACGTCATCATTACGATCGCCGGGGCTGGCATAAATGGGCGGCAGATTCATAAACGGCGTATTGATCCCCCCATTACTTGCCGGATCGGACAGCGGTGCCGATGGCCGGACAGCCGCAATGCCTGAAAGCGGATCGCCCGTGGTAATCAGGCTTTCGGACTGAAGTGCCTGGAGTGGATCGGCAGAAAAACCGTTTACCACGGTGTCTGCAAGCTGATGCCGGTGAGTCATTCCCGGATAGTGTGGCGCACCCTCCGTTGACAGCAGGGTATCCGTGAGCATATCGCGATTGGTGACGATGGTTTCGGGAGTGGCCATTTCCTCATCGTAATGGGGGATATCTCCCCGGTTCAGATGAACCCTCACCATCAGACGCCCTATCTGGATCTCATCGCCCTGGCGCAGCTGTATCAGGTCTGATGTTGCTGTGACTTTTGCCTGGTTCAGCCACAGTTGTGCCGTCTGCGGGCGCAGACAAAATGTGCCATCGTGCAGGATAACGGTAAAAGCCTGAGCCGGAATGCTCTGCTGACGATCCTGTACCGACCAGTGGCATTCGGGGCCATGGCCGACATTTCCCTGCTGTGTGAACAGACAGCGCGCCGCCCGCCCGCTTTCCAGCTCACTGCCGTTAATGACCTGCAATGAAAGCGTCTGTAGTTTCTCTTCCGGCATATTCTGCTCCGTGATTATCATAATTTACGACCGTACCCTGATGGTGACTGAGGGTCGTTCTTCCGGTGTGCCGAGGAAGCTGGTCCAGCCCAGCAGCGCACTTTTGTTATCGCCCAGGCGCATTGCGCCCACCTGCTCCGGCGCCAGCCCCAGATGTAAGTCCCAGGCAAGCTGATCGCGCAGGATGAAGGACACAAACATCGTCAGTGGCAGGAAGTTTTCGCCGGACGGCAGAAAAGAGAGGAACTGTTTTCGGGTCAGGCTGGTAATACTGAGCTGGAATTTTCCGCTGAGATCGGGCACCCGTGTACCCAGAACAAAGTTGGCCAGTACCGATCTTCCTGCCAGTTTTTCGCCATTTTTAAGTGAATAGCTCCCCAGGCTATTTTGCTGATCCGGTTCAATATCCACCTTGCGACGTTGCCAGTTTTGCAGCATCACGTCTGACAAATCAAAGCAGTGGGACACCAGACCGCAGATGATTTCCGGGGATCGTCCCGGATTTGCCAGGATCCCGGAATACGCCAGCATTTTGCTGTGATTAATCGCCAGCTTATCGCGAAGGTGGCGGTGGCCCAGCCCGACAAGGGAGTACATGCGCTGCGAGAACGCATCCACACCGCCGTTACGAAAACTGATGTGATAGCGGTACTTACGCCAGATATGCCAGACAAACTGGGTCAGGCGGTGGCTGAACATATCCAGAAAATCACCTACCGGACTTTGTTCATGTACCGCTTTCCAGGCCAGGTGATCGAGGTAATAACCGGGGAGAGGCGACTGGCTCCCCTGTAACCCCATAAAGGTGGTGGTCATCCTGAATGACCCTGACGTATCCCGTTTCAGCGCACTGATATCACTCAGGGGAAACGCAAGGCTGGCATCGGCGCTGAAACGCAGGGTTTCCTGTGCCGGATCGTCGCGCAGGGATAATTCCAGCGTCCCCTTTTCACCCTGTGCCAGGCGGTGCAACAGCTCCGCCATGGCAAAAAAATTGTAAGAGCAGGCGTTATGAAAAACCTGTGCCAGCGGATCATTCTGCTCTTTATCTGCCGGGGGATTTCCCGGACTCAGATAAGAGGATGCTGCCCGGTTCTTTCCGTCCATTTCCATGTCTCCTGGCTTTCTGTGTTCACAACGGTCAGCATGTGGAATGAGTTAACGCTGGCGTACAGCGACAGAAAATGCGAAAGCACCGTACCAAGCAGATACATTTCCCCTTCACAGACAAACGGCTCCGGGTGCAGATACAGCGTGGAGGCCAGCCCCCGGACGGGAATGCCCGTAAACAGGCGATCGACAGGGCGGGTCTCCAGACGCTCAATGGCATCCAGCTTTTGTTGTGACAGCCGCGCCGTCTGCGGATGATGGATTGCGTGGCGATCAAAGTTGGCGATGACCTGCTTCAGCGCGTCCGTATCCAGTAATGACAGATAATTCAGGTTCATGGCGGAGAGCAGGGACCAGTGCAGGCTGCCATCAATGACCGGCCAGAGCGGTTGCGTCGGGCGGGTAATGTTGCGAAATGAAGCAACAGCCGCATTTTTACCGGTTGTGCCGGTGATATCGCCGGAACGAATTTGTGACGGAAGCTCACGGTTGGTACAGGTCAGCGATACCGAAACCACTTCATTACTGAGCAGCGATTCGTCTGACGGATAACTGCCATCAGCATGTATAAAAGCAAGGGTATGATCAAAGCCGCGATGGAACAGGGATGTTTTGGTCCGGTGATGCCAGTACACCACTTCCCGCTTCCGGCTGTATTCCATCTGATGGCTGAAACTTTCAAAGGCAGGCCACTGGCGCGCGGCCTGCGTCGAAACAGGACGCCCCAGATCTTTTTTCCTGAACATATCCTGCACCTGGCTCACCACGCCGTTAACGGAAAAGACATCGTAATGTTCCGGATAGTGGCGGCTGGGAACCAGCGGATAGTCTGCCCGCCGGTTGTCCAGCGTGATGGCTTCTGCATGGTGGATAAATAAATTAATGGCAGGTGCGCAATACAGGCGCAGAGAATCGCGGCGCAGCCGGATGTCCACGGGCAATGGGCGCGAAAAACGCAGTTGCAGGGTAAAGGATTCAGCCTGCAATCCGTCAGGCAACGCCGGGCAACCACAAAGATCAAAAAAGAGAAACGCATCCGGGTAACAGAAATACTCCTGAAGGATCCGGTAGCCGCTGTGGAGGTTTTTCGGCCAGGGCAGCATGGCATCCTGCGGCTCAAAACCGACAGCTTTCAGCATAAACTCAGGCAGGCGAATATGCTGTTCACCCACAGTCAGGTCGGCACCCTGCAAGTATTCACAGAACCATAAATAAAGCTGGTCACGGGTATAGTTGTCGTCATTGCCGAGCCAGAAGCGAAGTTTGTTCAGATCCAGCGTGCGGAAGTCCGTTCCCGGTGCGACCGAAAAGGTGATGTTGATAACACCATTACGGGTCGTACTGCGGTTTTCAATCTGCTCCAGGCGAACGGGCAGCAGCCAGATATCCCGGCAGAGGGTGAAGGTACAGGGAGGCGGCTCCTCCTTTTTAGCATCGGAGGGCAGCACTTCATCGACTCTGATTTCCCCGGCTTTGGTTGTAAACTGCTCATTACGGGGGATTAACACCGGCACAGAAGACTTATCCATATCCGGCGTATATTCAATAAGGGTCATTGCCGGAACCGGACGCAGGTAATTAGGCCAGAGCATCTTAATAAGCCCGTGCGTCAGTTCTGGGAATTCATCCTCAATTTTCTGGCGGAGATTGCCGGTAAGAAAAGCCACGCCTTCCAGCAGGCGTTCAATATCCGGATCCGCATCTTTTTCGGCCAGGAAGCGGGCAAGATGGGGTTTTTCCGTTGCCAGCAGCTTGCTGAGCTGGCGCAGGTAATCGAGTTCTTCCCGGAAATAGCGTTCTTCAAATTCCATCTGTCAGTCCACCCGATAATGCTGGCTGCCATTCGGTGCCATATCAAATTCAAGCACTTCATGCGTTTCGTTAAATGTCACCCTGGCTGTAATATGAAACGTCATATCCAGCGGGCTGGCGGCGGATGAAACCACAGCCTGCACTTCAGCGTGTGAGATCCGGGGTTCATAGCGTTCTATACATTGCGCGATGGCCAGACTCATTGATTCGCGGAAGTTTTCAGCCCCTGCAGGTTCATCAATGCCCAGTTCAGGCGCACCCCGGCAACTACCGGACCGGGTATTAAGAATGTTTCGCAGGTTCTGGCGAATGGACTGCCTGAGCGCATGAATACTGCTTCCTTGCCAGTTTCTGGCCGGTGAGGCTTCCATACGCTCAAAAAGAGAACCTGTGGTTCTTTCCCGATCCGGTATCATGGCGTGTTACTCCCTGTCTAACCGGCCAACCAGGGATAGCTCAAAGTTTGCCCCCATAAATTTAAAATGGGGCCGCACGCTCAGCGCGACCTGGTACCAGCCGGGTTCGCCTTCCACATCCATAACCTCAACTCTGGCAGCACGCAGAGGCTTGCGGCTGCGCACGTCCGCAGGCGGGTTTTCCTGGTCGGCAACATACTGACGGATCCAGGTATTAAGCTCCCTCTCTAAGTCGCTCCTTTCTTTCCATGACCCCAGTTGTTCACGCTGCAACACCTTGATGTAGTGCGCTAACCGATTGATGATGAAGAGATAAGGAAGCTGCGTACCCAACTTATAGTTGGTTTCTGCGTCTTTGCCCGGAAAGTGCTTCGGTTTTTGTACCGAGTTTGCAGAGAAAAAGGCTGCATTATCAGAGTCTTTACGCATGGTAAGGGTGATAAAACCCTCTTCAGCCAGTTCAAATTCGCGGCGATCGGTGACCAGCACCTCGGTTGGGATTTTGGCCTGAATCTGACCCATCGTTTCGAACAGATGCACCGGCAGATCTTTCACTGCGCCGCCGCTTTGCGGACCGATGATATTTGGACACCAGCGGTATTTGGCAAAACTGTCTGCGACATTGCACGCCAGCATCCAGGCCGTATTACCCCACAGATAATCTTCGTGGTTCCGGCTGACATCTTCGTGATAGTTAAAGTTCTTAACAGGGTTATCTGTTGGTGAATAAGGCTGGCGAAGCAGGAAGCGGGGTGCCGTAAGCCCTAAATAGCGCGAATCTTCCGAGTCACGCAGGGCGCGCCATTTGGTGTAGGCCGGACCTTCAAAGATGGCATAAAGATCTTTGATATTAGGCAGTTCGGTCCACGAGTTCAGCCCCATAAACTCCGGGGAAACGGAGGAGAGGAACGGTGCGTGCGCCATTGCGCCCACAGCACTGACGTATTGCAGCAGTTTCATGTCAGGAGCGGTATTTTTGAACTCATAAGCGCCCAGCACGGCAGCGATGGGTTCACCACCAAACTGTCCGAATCCGGACGAATAAACGTGTTTATAAAATCCGGACTGAATAATTTCTGGGGCAAATTCAAAGTCTTCCAGAAGTTCCTGCTTCGTGACATGAAGCACGTTGACCTTGATGTTTTCACGGAAATCAACGCGATCCACCATGGTTTTCAGTGAGCGCCAGAACGACTCGACCTGCTGAAAGGCAGGCGCATGGATGATGACATCCATCTGGCGGCTGATGCGTTCATCTATATCTGCAATCATGCTGTCCACGGCCAGTTTATTGACCGGTTCGGCAGATGCAGTGGATTGCAGGATGCTGGCAATAAAGGCTGTCACACCCTGGCGGGCAACGTCATAACCTTCCGAACCGGGCTGAATACGGGTCTGTGCCATGATTTGATCAAGCAGCGACGACGCCTGATCAGTCTGCCCGGCATGACTGGAAACGAGTTCCTCTTCCTGTAAAGACATACTGAAAATCCTTCTGTTTTAGCTGTGTTTCTGAAACCGGGTTTTCGCCGTCAGTGAAGTACGCGCCGTCAGTACGGCGCGCTCTGCTGAAACTCACAAAGATGGATAATCTCATCCAATAGATCACTGATACGGCGATCCAGTGTTGTAATCAGCGCATCCACGCCATCCCGGTTGATTTCACCGGACGGGCTGAAACATACCCGGTAAACCGCCTGCAAAATGTCTTCGTCAGAGAGGGGGTGTTTCCCGGAGATATTTTTGTGTGCCGCCATGTCTGGATAACCCTGTTTAATGAAATAGTGGTGGTTATTTCCCACTCACCTGGCCGATTTCTTTAAGCAACTGCTCGCGGGACTCCTCATTTTCCAGCAATGCCTGGAGCTGGGTACGGAATGCCGGAAGGTTGCCCATCGGCCCCTTCAGCGCAGTCAGTGCTTCACGCAGTTCCAGCAATTTATTCACTTCCGGAACCTGCCGGGCCACGCTGTCCGGTGAAAAATCATCCAGTGACTTGATATTCAGCGCCACATTCAGTTCATCGTCCGTTGTGCTTCCCTTCAGCGTGGCGGGGACGGTAAAATTGAGGCCAATGGCTGCTTCAGCCATTACTGCACCGAAATTGTGCTTGTTAACGGAAACTGCCTGACGTTCATCCAGTGGGGATGTCTCCTGCGTATTTCCGGTATCGCCGACAACGAGCATGTTAAGCGGAAGCTCTACTTCAGCCGTTTGGCCGTCCGTCTTCGGGACATAGGATATATTTATACGCTCGCGAGGCGCGACGCTGCCTTCAAATTTTTTGCTCATAAAAGTGATCCGTCATGTTATCTCGTACAGGCCATGAACACGGCATATTTGTACCGCAAAAAAATATCGGCAATGCCGCCATAATGGCGGTGAAAATAAAATCACCACTCCTTCATCACCCCGCATTCTACGCTTCAAAATAAATAAGAAAAGGACTTTTTATCGATCGTAAAGAGGGGTATTCTGCAAGCGTTAAATAGATTGTGTGAACCTGTGCAATTCGCGTCAGGTGTATTATGGCAATAATTTAAATATATAGCTTTTATGTAACTTATTGAATTATACAATAATTTCATTAAACATAAGCTAATCTGATGATTGCTTGTTTATATATTTGTTTTGTGATTGATTAAGTGGGTATTTTTAAGGAATATCTCAAAAATTATCAAAATGATAATTCAGAAAGGATAAATACAATATTTATTCATGATTCAGCTTTGGCCATTTTATGGAGGCAATACGGACTTTGAATAGTTGGGTATGGTTATCCAGATATATATTATTAACTTATTGCTGAATAAGAGATTTAATGATTTTAAAAATAGTTTTTACGACAACCGTAAATTCTAGCTCGGTTTGTATGTAAAAAATACTGAAAAATGATGCGGTTCCGTGAAGTGAGCTGCATCTGCCTGTCTGGGATTAACGGCAGGTCATTGTAAGTAGTAATTAACCACGTTAACAAGGAGTTTACAAATGCCAACACCGTGTTATATCTCCATCACAGGTCAGACCCAGGGAAATATTACTGCAGGTGCATTTACCGCTGATTCTGTCGGCAACATCTATGTGCAGGGGCACGAAGACGAGATGCTGGTGCAGGAATTCCTGCATAACGTTACTGTCCCGACCGATCCTCAGTCCGGCCAGCCTGCGGGTCAGCGTGCTCACAAGCCGTTCATTTTTACCGTGGCGCTGAACAAAGCTGTTCCGCTGATGTACAACGCACTGGCCTCCGGCGAAATGCTGCCAACCACTGAACTTCACTGGTGGCGTACCTCTGTGGAAGGCAAACAGGAGCATTATTTCACCACCCGCCTGACCGATTCGACGATTGTCGATATGAAACTGCATATGCCGCATTGCCAGGATCCGGCGAAACGCGAGTTCACCCAGTTGCTCGAAGTTTCACTGGCCTACCGCAAAATAGAGTGGGAACACGTCAAGTCTGGCACCTCCGGTGCCGACGACTGGCGCGCACCGCTGGAAGCATAAGTTAAGCCAACAGCATCCGGCTATTAGGCCGGATGCTGTTTTTGTATTACGCCGTAAAAAGAAAGGTTGTCAGTAAGGGGTTACGTTCACGGGAGATGGCGGATGCCGGAAACTTCGGCGGTAGCGTGCCTGAACGCAAGCGTAACACTGTACTGTTACAGCCGCTTTAACAGCGAACTGTCTGTTTTTCCTTAAACCCGGAGGTTGCTATGTCAACCGGATTACGTTTCACGCTGGAAGTGGACGGCCTGCCACCGGACGCGTTTGCGGTGGTCTCCTTTCATCTGAACCAGTCACTCTCTTCGCTCTTTTCCCTCGATCTCTCTCTGGTCAGCCAGCAGTTTCTCTCC
>NZ_JBJQLG010000025.1:0-40178 GCF_046486495.1 Escherichia sp. WS3227_2 | reverse complement strand
GATCATCTATCGCGACGAAAGTATGCGCACCGCCTGCTCTCCCGATGGTTTATGCAGTGACGGCAACGGCCTTGAACTGAAATGCCCGTTTACCTCCCGGGATTTCATGAAGTTCCGGCTCGGTGGTTTCGAGGCCATAAAATCGGCTTACATGGCCCAGGTGCAGTACAGCATGTGGGTGACGCGAAAAGATGCCTGGTACTTTGCCAACTATGACCCGCGTATGAAGCGTGAAGGCCTGCATTATGTCGTGATTGAGCGGAATGAAAAGTACATGGCGAATTTTGACGAGATGGTGCCGGAGTTCATCGAAAAAATGGACGTGGCACTGGCTGAAATTGGTTTTGTATTTGGGGAGCAATGGCGATGAAGCATCCTCACGATAATATCCGGGTAGGCGCGATCACTTTCATCTACTCCGTTACAAAGCGAGGCTGGGTATTTCCCGGCCTTTCTGTTATCAGAAATCCACTGAAAGCACAGCGGCTGGCTGAGGCGATAAATAATAAACGGGGGCTGTATGACTGATTTCACCGGAAGCAATACTCCTGCCGAACATCGCGACAGCTGGCGCACACCACCAGAGATTTTTGCTGCGCTTAATGCAGAGTTCGTTTTTCAACTTGATGCTGCCGCCAGCGAAAAAAACCGACTATGTCGGCTTTTTATCTCACAGGAGCAGAACACATTAACCACTTCATGGCCTGAAGCAATGGGATATGCCTCTGGTTATGTCTGGTTGAATCCACCATACAGCAATATTTCCCCTTTTGTGAAAAAGGCAGCCACTGAAAACAAATTCAGTAGTGTGGGATGTGTAATGTTATTGCCTGCTGACACATCTGTCGGATGGTTTCATGAAGCGATACAAACCGCCAGTGAGGTCAGATTCATCACGGCAGGACGACTGGCATTTATTAACCCACTCACTGAGAAACCCGTCAGTGGAAATAATAAAGGCTCGATGCTCATTATCTGGCACCCATACCCCCGTACACACTGCCACTTTACGACCGTTGATCGTGGAGAGTTGATGGCGTTCGGCTCAAGGATTCTTGCCCGTCGGGAGGCTGCATGACAACCACGGAATGCATTTTTCTGGCAGCGGGCTTCATATTCTGTGTGCTTATGCTTGCCGATATGGGACTTGTTCAATGACACCTCAGCAGGAAAACGCCCTTCGCAGCATTGCCCGTCAGGCTAATTCTGAAATCAAAAAAGCCAGACAGCAGTTTCCGGATAAAAACGTCGATGACATTTGCCGTAGCGTACTTAAGAAGCACCGCGAAACGGTAACGCTGATGGGATTCACACCGACTCATTTAAGCCTGGCGATCGGCATGTTAAACGGCGTCTTTAAGGAACGGTGAACATGAAAAGCAAAATCATCAGGGAGCTACAGGCTCCTTTTTTATTGTTCGCATTCATCCTCAAGCGTATTAACCAACAATTCAGGGATTAATGGAAGATGGCAGACATCATTGATTCAGCATCAGAAATCGAAGAATTACAGCGCAATACAGCAATAAAAATGCGTCGTCAGAACTACCAGACTGTATCCGCAACTCATTGTTGTGAGTGTGGCGATCCGATAGATGAGCGAAGACGCCTGGCTGTTCAGGGTTGTCGGACTTGTGCAAGTTGCCAGGAGGAGATCGAACTTAAGAACAAACAATGGGGACTGTGATGGCCTCAAAGCAGCAAATTTCAACATCGTCCAACTGAGGTGTAAAAATGTTCAGAATCATTTTTCCTAACACCTGGTACGTCGACCACCACGGCACTCCCTGCAAAATCCTGCGTTCTACCCACAACAAAGTTCACTACATCCGAAAAGGCAGAACATGTATCGCCAGCATGTTCCGCTTTAATCATGACTTTGAACCTGTGAATAAAGCTGATGCAGATCGGATAGCAGAAGAGATCGAAACGGCAGAACACATTAAGAAGTTACGTGACATGCGTTCAAAAAGCAGAGGTAACCATGGAATCATACAGCCTCACACTCGATGAGGCCTGTCAGTTTCTTAAGATATCCAGACCAACCGCCACCAACTGGATACGAACAGGCCGCCTACAGGCAACACGTAAAGATCCAACCAAGCCAAAATCTCCTTACCTCACAACACGGCAAGCCTGCATTGCGGCGCTTCAGTCTCCGCTGCATACTGTCCAGGTGAGCGCGGGTGATGGCATAACAGAGGAAAGAAAATGTCACTCTTCCGCAGAAATGAAATATGGTATGCCTCGTATTCGCTCCCGGGCGGGAAACGAATTAAGGAATCTCTTGGCACAAAGGACAAGCGGCAAGCTCAGGAGTTGCACGACAAGCGAAAAGCAGAACTCTGGCGAGTAGAAAAGCTAGGGGATTTACCTGATGTCACTTTTGAAGAGGCCTGCCTAAGATGGCTTGAGGAAAAAGCTGATAAAAAATCTCTCGATTCAGATAAAAGCCGGATTGAGTTCTGGCTTGAACATTTTGAGGGTATAAGGCTTAAAGATATCTCGGAGGCAAAGATTTACTCTGCTGTAAGCAGAATGCATAACAGAAAGACGAAAGAAATATGGAAACAGAAAGTTCAGGCCGCCATCAGGAAAGGTAAAGAACTGCCTGTTTATGAACCAAAGCCAGTATCAACTCAGACAAAGGCAAAGCATCTTGCCATGATAAAGGCCATTCTCCGTGCTGCAGAACGCGACTGGAAGTGGCTGGAAAAAGCGCCTGTCATCAAGATACCAGCGGTCAGAAACAAGCGAGTCAGATGGCTGGAAAAGGAGGAAGCAAAACGCCTTATTGATGAGTGCCCCGAACCACTGAAATCTGTCGTCAAGTTTGCGCTGGCAACTGGTCTGAGAAAGTCGAACATCATAAATCTGGAATGGCAACAAATCGACATGCAGCGACGAGTTGCCTGGGTGAATCCAGAAGAGAGCAAATCAAACCGCGCCATTGGTGTGGCGCTGAACGATACCGCCTGTAAAGTGTTGCGTGATCAAATAGGCAAGCATCACAAATGGGTGTTTGTACATACCAAGGCGGCTAAGCGAGCAGATGGAACATCAACGCCTGCGGTCAGGAAGATGCGCATCGACAGCAAGACATCATGGCTATCAGCTTGTCGTCGTGCAGGAATTGAAGATTTCCGTTTCCATGACCTCAGACACACCTGGGCAAGCTGGCTGATTCAGTCAGGCGTCCCATTATCAGTGCTTCAGGAAATGGGCGGATGGGAGTCCATAGAAATGGTTCGTAGGTATGCTCACCTTGCGCCTAATCATTTGACAGAGCATGCGAGGAAAATAGACGACATTTTTGGTGATAATGTCCCAAATATGTCCCACTCTGGAATTATGGAGGATATAAAGAAGGCGTAACTGATTGAATTGTAATGGCGCGCCCTGCAGGATTCGAACCTGCGGCCCACGACTTAGAAGGTCGTTGCTCTATCCAACTGAGCTAAGGGCGCGTTGATACCGCAATGCGGTGTAATCGCGTGAATTATACGGTCAACCCTTGCTGAGTCAATGGCTTTTGATCTGGTTGCTGAACAAGTGAACGACCGCGTCTGATTTTCTGATTTATTTCGCTATAGCGGCAAACAAACGCACACCGCTGCGCGTCTGAATCAAGAAAACCCGTATTTTCATGTATCAAAGTACAATTTCCCGACCTAACGGAAAATTGTCCGATCCAATGAGACTGGTAACTATGAAACCAACGTCGGTGATCATTATGGATACTCATCCTATCATCAGAATGTCTATTGAAGTTCTGTTGCAAAAAAACAGTGAATTGCAAATTGTCCTGAAAACGGATGATTATCGCATAACCATCGATTATCTCCGAACCCGTCCTGTTGATTTAATCATTATGGATATAGACTTGCCCGGTACAGACGGTTTTACCTTCCTGAAAAGGATCAAACAAATCCAGAGCACAGTGAAAGTATTATTTTTATCATCGAAATCAGAATGCTTTTATGCTGGCAGAGCGATACAAGCTGGTGCTAACGGTTTTGTCAGTAAATGCAATGATCAGAATGATATTTTTCATGCCGTTCAGATGATCCTCTCCGGATACACTTTTTTTCCCAGCGAAACGCTCAACTATATAAAAAGCAATAAATGTAGCACGAATAGTTCAACGATCACTGTGCTATCTAATCGTGAAGTGACGATATTACGTTATCTGGTCAGCGGATTATCTAATAAAGAAATTGCCGACAAGTTATTACTTAGCAATAAAACAGTTAGTGCGCATAAATCTAATATTTATGGCAAGCTAGGTTTGCATTCAATTGTAGAGCTTATCGACTACGCCAAATTATATGAATTAATATAATATTAATTGTAATTGATCATAAATATCGCATCCGCTTTCGCCACACCAGGCTGAACACCGCTGGCTAACGCCCGATAATTGGCAAAAAAGTTTAGCGTGACATTGCCATTTGCATCTACTTCCTCAGTCGGGCTCGTCTCCCCCAGTGCGAGCCGGGAGCGATCGCTATTACGTAATTCGATGGCGACGGTTTGTGCCATTGCGGGATCATCCAGAGCCAGCAGGTTGGCATCAGATGCCGGCGTTCCCGTAAATAAAATCGCAACTGAACCCGGAGGACATCCCTCCAGCCGCAGGCTAAAAGGGACGAGTGCCGTGGTATCGCCAGCGGTCAGTAGTTGTGTCGTAGGCCATCTGCCTAAATCTACCGTCTTATCCTTATCCGCTGTGTTTACGGTACAGGAGAAATCAACAACGTTACCGTGCAAATTGATATTAATCGTTCCTAAAGGGTCAACTGCCCATCCACTGGAACTCCACAGTAGCCCGCAGAAACAGCTAAAGAGTACTCTTCTCATTCTCCGTACCTCATTGATAATCGACGCGTAAATAACCCAGCGCGCTAAACGGCCCTTCGGTCGGTTTTTGACCGGTAATACTGATAGGCCAGGCGCGAAGTGTGACATTGGCTGCCGCAGCTGCATCCAGACGGAAAGGAATAACGCTATTGAGATCGTTAGGCGTGATCGGCGTATCGTTCTGATCGGCGACAATAAAACCTAAATCCTGATTGTCCGACACCATCGCCTGACCAGAAACGGCACTGGCTTCCAGACGCATTGTTAAATAAGCCTGCGCAGCAACATTCGTACATTTGATCGCAATATTCCTGGTTTGCGGCATGACACCATTAGGTCGATTACCCGGCCCTGCCGCACTAAATAACGATGCACCGATATCACCAAAATCAAATTCAACAATTTGCCCGGCATTTAATTCGCAGTTTTGCGGTACTTCAACCCGGCCACCAAAACTAATGGTATAAACAGGTGTAACCAACGGATCGTAAGGCGTTGATGTCACATATACGGTAAACATCACCTGTCTGGGGATCTCCACCATGTTAATAAAAGGACGAATAACCTTTAAACGAAATATCAAACGAGAATCCATCACCCCGAACGGAAGGTTTTGCGAAACGTTAGGATCTGTTCCCATACGGATATAATTTTGCGGGGGAAACTGAATATCCATCACGCTATCAACCAGACTCATCGCACCTAATAGATAATCATTTAATTGCATATATTTATAATTATCGATAGTTTCCTGAACAATAAAGTTGGTGACATAACTACGGTATGTATAATTCACCAGCGTGCCGGGTGGACAAATTGCTGACACACCTACCCAGCCGGATTTTTCCGGTAAAACAACAATCTGGCCTGGCTGGTTATTGGTGCTATTAAAGACATTTGAGAGATCATAGTGTTCATCTTCTGCTACGCCAGTACTATTTGCACAAACAGTAGCCCAGGATATGTTTGCCAGACACAAACATGCCATTGCCAATAATAATCTGCAGATTATCTTCATTGATAATTTCCTTTATGAGCCAGGATGTGTGCAAACTGCCGAAATAACAGTGACGGCTTGCTGTAAGCTTTGCTTCGGCAATACATAGTGCGCAATGCAGCGTGAGTTCGCGCCGTCTCCCCACTGAACCAGTAATTCACCAGACAATGGCGCACCACTTAAATAAACTTGCCCGTCATCACCCACCATACTGGTTATTCCGGTACTGTTTTCCCGTACCAGTGATCCAAACGGCACCGGTTTTCCGCCCTGGGTAACGGTAATGAGCGCCCGCACGCCTATGCGGGTATCAAAATTGGCACGAACCAACGCGCCTTGCGTCGGCACAACGCTGCTAATATTTTTTTCAACATCGATGGAATTCCCCATCGTATTGGTATCAAGCGCGATACGGTTATACCGATAAACCGTGGCATACGGCATCACCGCATAGCCGCGCCAGTCGGTTAAAATTCCAGTTTGATTTTCAATGCGTACACCGCCTGCGCCAGGCGCTTTAATCAAAACATTGGTATCCCCTAAAGGCTGGCTCAGCGTTATACCATTTTCATGCCCGACCACACCGCCAGACAGCTGCCAGTTAACGTCATGTTGATCGCGGTCGTAGTTATACCCGACCCCCAGCGTACCGTAAGCGGCCTGCCAGTTTGCCGTGGCGCTGCCCGTATACCCATTATTCGAGGTATCGCCCTGGCTTACGTGATAACTCAGGTTGTGGCCTTCCAGTAAGGTCCCACCAACGCCTGCCAGCCAGCTATTTTGCCCGTTGCTGTTACGGTTGGCGTTAAAGGAGGCATAAGCGCGGTCGAGCGCATTTTCCCGGGTATAGCGACGTTTGGTCAGAACATTGAAAGGCACTGAAACATTAAGTCCGACAATACGTTCGTTATCGGGGATCCCTACAGATTCATTCCACGAAAATGAGAGTGAATAACTGATGCCAACCCAGCTGCTGGTATACCCCACCTGATACCAGGTATCTGAATCCGAAGTATTCCAGTATTTTTGATGGGTACCAGAGATATAAAGCGAGCCAAAGTCATTAAGTGATTGTGAAATATTTAACTGCAAACGGTCTTTACGGCTAAAGCGTAAATTGTGGTAATTCACGATTATCGGTTCATCGCGATGCTCACCGTCATAATCGTAATCATATTCGTACCCCTCCATTCGACGATACGCAACATCATCAAGGGTATAAAAACCTTGTGTCGAATAGCGGTAACCCATTAACTGAAAATTGGTGCCGAAAGTGTTCATTGATTTCGCATAGAGGAAGCGAATGGAATCCCCCTCATGACGACTGTCGTCGGCTAACTGACTGCGCGCATGCGTTACATCCAGCGACACTGCGCCCCAGTTCCCGAGATTGCGCCCCAGCCCTAATAAAAAGGCGGTGTAATTGGCAGATAATTGCGTCCCGCCGTAGGCAGTAAATTCCTGTGGTAAACCACCGAGTGCCGTGCCCTGAAAAAAGAAAGGCGACGATTGCTGACTATTACCGCTACGAAAATCGCCCGCCGTCAGGTCAAATTTGAAACGCCCTTCGCGTTGTAAAATCGGCACTGTTGAATACGGAATTGTATAATTCTGCTGATTGCCATCGCGCTCGTCGATGGTGACATCCAGATCGCCATTTGAAGATGTCGGGTGCAAATCTGTAATTTCAAAAGCGCCGGGGGAAACATAGCTTTGATAGATAATAAAACCATTTTGCCGAATCGTTAGCTGGGCCGCCGTACGGGCAATCCCACGTACCGTTGGGGCAAACCCTTGCTGGCTATCAGGATACATATTATCGGAAGAATAAAGCCGTACACCACGAAATCCAACGCCATCGAAAATATCACTTCCTGTATTGCCGTCTCCCATTACCAGTTCACTTTTCAGCGGAATAATGGCGCGCTGTACCCAGGTGCCAATATTATTCCACTGTTCTGAATGATATCCATTTCCGCGAAAATAGTTCCAGGAACCATTGTTGCGTAAACGCCACGGGCCAATATTAATCCCGCTGAGCTCACTAAAAAAATAGCTATCGTTACCATTACCTCTGTTACCGGTGAAATTATAATTCAGGAGTAAAGCAGGAATACCTTCATCCCACTCTTCAGGCGGAATGTAACCGTGAGCGCTACTCAACAACGCTATCTGAGGAATAGTGATGTTCAGGCGCATCGCTGCAAAATCAAAGTTAATTGTGGCATCAGGTACAGCTTTCAGTAAATTAATGCATTTATTATTTTGCTGCTGGGCTAACTCGGGGAATGCACTGCTATTAAGGCCAATTCGTTCAAGGAGTGCCTGATTAAAACAAGGCATTAACCCACCTGATTTATCACCTGTATTTACTGTCGTCGATTCAAATACGATATCCTGTGAACCAATGAACTCATCATTACGCCAGAGATCCACCCGATACACGCCCGCAGGTTGATGATTACCTCTCTCAAAGCGCGATAAATCAGCAACGGATGTGCCATTCTCTAATAAAAATGCCGGGTTGAAATAACTTTCCGCATAGCTTAAAAAGGAGGGTAAAATGGCAAGAGATGAATAACAAATTCCGGCCAGACACCAGGTATACCTCTGCGGAATATCCGTAGTAGTGGGTATTTTCATAATTAGCTCTGATATTGTCAGATGATTCGGTTAGTTTAAGTTCACTTCTCTGACCGGGGTTACTGAACCATAATCATTAACGGTCTGAAATTTCAGCTTTCCCTGCACTCCTGAGGGTAAGGGAATTTGTGAATTAACTCTGGGTGCAGCCATAGCATTCCCCAGTTTTTGGCTGCCCACTTGCAGGTTAACCAGGGTGACATAAAAAGGTGATGGATTATGAACATTGATATAGTTACCGGATCGCGAAAACTTGAGTGTGTCCGGCGCTTCTGCGGGTAATTCTTGTAATTGAATTGGACGGAGAAATAATTTCATGCGCGATAAAATCGCCAGTTGCAAAACATTCCTGCCGTTCAATGCATTTTTATCTACCGAAGGGATCGTCTTAACATTCATCCAGAACAAAGACTCACGATCTGCCGCCAGCGGTGGACCGGTGTAAATAATACGCAAAGTATTTTCGCTTTTGGGTTCACTAACAAACAGTGGCGGTGTAATGATGAATGACTTTTCTTTTACACCGCTGCTGTTTTCAATCCACGAATTGACCAGAAAGCGCTCATTGGTATGGCTATTTCTAATCCATACCGCAGTCTGTTTAGCATCAGCGGGATAAATAATACGCGTGGCACCTAATGCGATCCCTCCGGCAGCATGGGCGCTGGCCGAAATGATTAAATAAAATATAATGAGCATCAATAACTTTATTTTAGTCATCATAGTTAATACGCCTTGTGTATTCCTGACGGCAAAAATAAGAAATATAAAGAAATGATTGCTTTGGTTTCTTACAACACATCATTCCCTTTTCATTTAATAAAGCGGCATGATACAAAGTGAACATGATTTCGATTTACATTGCCACCATACCGCTTCAGACAACCGGTACATTACTTTGTTATAAGACGTGATATATAATTCAAAACAACGTGGTTTTGATTATTCGTATCTCATAATAAAAGTCGCGTCAGCATTTGCTTGCCCTGCTGATGCACTTGTACCGGTGCCTTTATAACGTGCAGAAAAATGAAGAACGTTGGTCCCGGGGATCAAGTTCTGGTTGGTTGAGAAGCTATTCCCATCAGGTTTGAGAATTGCGGATGTATTATCAAGTATTTCAATACCGACACCCGTTGCTGTTGTTGTATTAGTACTGGATGCAATGGCCAATAAATTATCATTGATTGCATCCGCCTGACCAGAAAATGCAACGGCAGCATTAGCGGCAACGACAGGATCGCAGTCGTTCAACTGTATAGTGAATGGAATTAATGCAGAGGTATTACCAACAGCATTGAAAATATCGGTACGATATTGACCGAGTGTGACAACCTGGTCTGCCGAGTCAGTATTCACTGAACAGGCAGCATTCACCAGTTCGCCTTCAAAGTGAATTGTACCGCCATCTACAACGGCAGCATAACTACCCGTAGCGGCGAATAGTGCGGCGGCCAGCGCAGACGAAATAAATCTTAATTTCATATATATTCCTTCAATCTCATTTATCGACTCCACATCCGTATATAACCGATTACTTTATTTAAGACACTTATAGTAGTAAATTCCTTTTTATCCTCTAAGAATGTCTTAATTGAAAATATGCACTCTATTCTAAAAAATAGAGAGCCCCGTTAGATGAATACTTCCGCGCAAAATATATTCAACACAAATATAGACCTGAAGCGGTAAATTACCAGGCTGAAAATTCTTTTTATATTGTCAGGTATTTCTTAAATTATCTTAATCCTTTGACAAGGAAATAAGTCAGTTCCAGATTTACAACGCCATCATGGACGAAAAATGAAGCTTTCAATCTCAGCGACCTCAGCGACGGTGCGCCTAACCTTCGCAAGAGGTCGCTTCACGCGATAAATCTGAAACGAAACCTGACAGCGCGCCCCGCTTCTGACAAAATAGGCGCATCCCCTTCGACCTACGTAACAGATGGAATCCTCTCTCTGATGGCAGCAAAGATTATTGACGGTAAAACGATTGCGCAGCAGGTGCGCTCTGAAGTTGCTCAAAAAGTTCAGGCGCGTATTGCAGCCGGACTGCGGGCACCAGGACTGGCCGTTGTGCTGGTGGGTAGTAACCCTGCATCGCAAATTTATGTCGCAAGCAAACGCAAGGCTTGTGAAGAAGTCGGGTTCGTCTCCCGCTCTTATGACCTCCCGGAAACCACCAGCGAAGCGGAGCTGTTGGAGCTTATCGATGCGCTGAATGCCGACAACACCATCGATGGCATTCTGGTTCAACTGCCGTTACCGGCGGGTATTGATAACGTCAAAGTGCTGGAACGTATTCATCCGGACAAAGACGTGGACGGTTTCCATCCTTACAACGTCGGTCGTCTGTGCCAGCGCGCGCCGCGTCTGCGTCCCTGCACCCCGCGCGGTATCGTCACACTGCTTGAGCGTTACAACATTGATACCTTCGGCCTTAACGCCGTGGTGATTGGCGCATCGAATATCGTCGGTCGCCCAATGAGCATGGAACTGTTGCTCGCAGGTTGCACCACCACCGTGACTCACCGCTTCACTAAAAATCTGCGTCATCACGTAGAAAATGCCGATCTATTGATCGTTGCCGTCGGTAAGCCAGGCTTTATTCCCGGTGACTGGATCAAAGAAGGCGCAATTGTGATTGATGTCGGCATCAACCGTCTGGAAAATGGCAAAGTTGTGGGCGACGTCGTGTTTGAAGACGCGGCTAAACGCGCCTCATACATTACGCCTGTTCCCGGCGGCGTTGGCCCGATGACGGTTGCCACGCTGATTGAAAACACGCTACAGGCGTGCGTTGAATATCATGATCCACAGGGTGAGTAACATGGCGACATTTTCTTTAGGTAAACATCCGCACGTTGAGCTGTGCGACTTGCTGAAACTGGAAGGCTGGAGCGAAAGCGGCGCGCAGGCGAAAATCGCGATTGCCGAAGGCCAGGTGAAAGTCGACGGTGCGGTTGAAACGCGCAAACGCTGCAAAATCGTCGCCGGTCAGACAGTGAGTTTTGCAGGTCACAGCATACAGGTTGTTGCCTGATCCCTTTCCCGGCCTGTAACAACAGGCCGGTTCTCTTTTCAGACTTTTGCCCTCTACGCCCCGTTCATCCATGCTGATAGCATCGACATTTTGCCGAAGCGACCATCATGCCAACCATTATTACGCACGCAGCCGTTCCCCTTTGCATTGCTTTAGGGTTGGGTTCGAAAGTCATCCCTCCGCGCCTGTTATTTGCCGGAATCATCCTGGCGATGCTGCCCGATGCCGACGTCTTGTCGTTTAAATTTGGCGTTGCTTACGGCAATGTTTTTGGTCATCGCGGGTTTACCCATTCGCTGGTGTTTGCGTTTGTTGTCCCGCTGTTATGTGTGCTGATTGGACGCCGATAGTTCAGGGCTGGGCTGATTCGCTGCTGGCTGTTTTTAACCGTCTCGTTGCTATCGCACAGCTTGCTGGATTCGGTAACCACTGGCGGTAAAGGCGTTGGCTGGCTATGGCCGTGGTCAGATGAACGCTTTTTCGCCCCCTGGCAGGTGATTAAAGTCGCGCCGTTTGCATTGTCTCGTTACACCACGCCGTACGGGCATCAGGTGATTATTTCTGAATTAATGTGGGTGTGGTTGCCGGGGATGCTACTGATGGGAATGTTGTGGTGGTGCAGGCGATAACCGGATGCGAAAACTCGCATCCGGCAATAGCGCAATTACTTACGACGCCAGGTGGTCCCTTGCGGGCCATCTTCCAGCACGATCCCCATCTCATTCAGACGGTCACGCGCCGCATCTGCCGCCGCCCAGTCTTTCGCTTTACGGGCATCCAGACGCTGTTGAATTAACGCTTCAATCTCAGCCACTTCACTGTCGTCTGCCTGCGCGCCGCTTTGCAGGAACGCTTCCGGTTCTTGCTCCAGCAGGCCCAATACAGCGGAAAGTTTACGCAGATGAGACGCCATTGCATTCGCCGCTGCCATATCTTCTGCTTTCAGACGGTTCACTTCACGGGCCATATCAAACAGCACGGAATAGGCTTCCGGGGTGTTGAAATCGTCGTCCATCGCTTCAATAAAGCGCGCTTCAAACGCTTCCCCACCCGCAGGCGCAACGGTTTTATCGGTGCCGCGCAGCGCAGTGTAGAGACGCTCCAGCGCCGCACGCGCCTGCTTCAGGTTCTCTTCGCTGTAGTTCAACTGGCTGCGATAGTGCCCCGACATCAGGAAGTAACGCACGGTTTCGGCATCGTAGTATTTCAGCACATCGCGCACGGTGAAGAAGTTACCCAGCGATTTGGACATCTTCTCGCGGTCAACCATTACCATCCCGGAGTGCATCCAGTAGTTCACATACTGACCATCATGCGCACAGGTGGACTGAGCGATTTCGTTCTCGTGGTGCGGGAACATCAGGTCTGAACCGCCGCCGTGAATATCAAAGTGGTTACCCAGCTGCTTGCAGTTCATTGCCGAACATTCAATGTGCCAGCCTGGACGGCCCGCGCCCCACGGCGACGGCCAGCTCGGTTCGCCCTCTTTCGACATCTTCCACAGAACGAAATCCATCGGGTTGCGTTTGTCGTCGACCACGTCAACGCGCGCGCCTGCCTGCAGCTGGTCGAGATCCTGACGCGACAGCACGCCATATGTCGGATCGGTCGGTACGTCAAACATCACGTCGCCGTTGTCCGCCACATAAGCGTGACCTTTGGCGATAAGTTGCTCAGTGAGTTCAATAATTTCTGCGATATGGTGCGTCGCGCGCGGCTCCATATCCGGGCGCAGAATGTTCAAAGCATCAAAATCTTTGTGCATTTCGGCGATCATGCGATCCACCAGCGCTACAAAGCTTTCGCCATTTTCATTGGCGCGTTTGATGATTTTGTCGTCGATATCAGTAATGTTGCGCACATACTTCAGCTTATAGCCGAGGAAACGCAGATAGCGCGCAACCACGTCAAAGGCAACAAAGGTACGCCCGTGACCGATATGACAGAGATCGTAAACGGTGATTCCACACACGTACATGCCGACTTCCCCGGCGTGAATAGGCTTAAATTCCTCTTTTTGGCGTGTCAGAGTATTGAAGATTTTTAGCATCGAAGATTCCGTTTAGACATGTGTGGGTAATTGAGTTGCGTATAATACCCATATTTCCCGCGCGAATCAGCATACATTGCGTGATGATCCGATCGTGCGGTTATGCTATAACACCACCCTATATATGACCCGAACCGGGTTGAAGCACCAATCAAACGGAACAGGATGCAAAAATGGTTACTTTCCACACCAATCACGGCGATATTGTCATCAAAACTTTTGACGATAAAGCACCTGAAACAGTTAAAAACTTCCTGGACTACTGCCGCGAAGGTTTTTACAACAACACCATTTTCCACCGTGTAATCAACGGCTTTATGATTCAGGGCGGCGGTTTTGAGCCGGGCATGAAGCAAAAAACCACCAAAGACCCGATCAAAAACGAAGCCAACAACGGTCTGAAAAATACCCGTGGTACGCTGGCAATGGCCCGTACTCAGGCACCGCACTCTGCAACTGCACAGTTCTTCATCAACGTGGTTGATAACGACTTCCTGAACTTCTCTGGCGAAAGCCTGCAAGGTTGGGGTTACTGCGTGTTTGCTGAAGTGGTTGAAGGCATGGACGTGGTAGACAAAATCAAAGGTGTTGCAACCGGTCGTAGCGGTATGCACCAGGACGTGCCAAAAGAAGACGTTATCATTGAAAGCGTGACCGTTAGCGAGTAATCGTGGCGACACTCTTTATTGCAGATCTTCATCTCTGCGCGGAAGAACCGGCGATCACCGCCGGTTTTCTGCGTTTTTTAGCGGGGGAAGCCCGCAAGGCCGACGCGCTGTATATTCTTGGCGATCTGTTTGAAGCGTGGATTGGCGACGACGATCCCAACCCACTCCATCGCCAGATGGCGGCAGCGATCAAAGCGGTGTCCGATTCCGGTGTTCCCTGTTATTTCATTCATGGCAACCGTGATTTTCTGCTCGGCAAACGCTTTGCCCGTGAAAGCGGCATGACGTTATTGCCGGAAGAAAAGGTGCTCGAACTGTATGGTCGCCGGGTATTGATTATGCATGGCGACACGCTGTGCACCGATGACGCCGGTTATCAGGCTTTTCGCGCCAAAGTCCACAAACCCTGGCTGCAAACGCTATTCCTCGCCCTGCCGTTGTTTGTGCGCAAACGCATTGCCGCGCGAATGCGAGCGAACAGCAAAGAAGCCAACAGCAGTAAATCGCTGGCGATCATGGACGTTAACCAAAACGCGGTGGTCAGTGCGATGGAAAAACATCAGGTGCAATGGCTGATTCACGGGCATACCCATCGCCCGGCAGTACATGAACTTATCGCCAATCAGCAACCTGCTTTCCGCGTCGTGCTGGGTGCCTGGCATACGGAAGGTTCAATGGTGAAAGTCACGGCAGATGACGTTGAGCTGATTCATTTTCCGTTTTAAATACCCGCAACTTTGCTGATTTCACAGCCACGCAACCGTTTTCCTTGCTCTCTTTCCGTGCTATTCTCTGTGCCCTCTAAAGCCGAGAGTTGTGCACCACAGGAGTTTTAAGACGCATGTCTTCCCGCAATAATCCGGCGCGTGTCGCCATCGTGATGGGGTCCAAAAGCGACTGGGCTACCATGCAGTTCGCCGCCGAAATCTTCGAAATCCTGAATGTCCCACACCACGTTGAAGTGGTTTCTGCTCACCGCACCCCCGATAAACTGTTCAGCTTCGCCGAAAGTGCCGAAGAAAACGGTTATCAGGTGATTATTGCGGGCGCAGGCGGCGCAGCGCACCTGCCTGGCATGATTGCCGCCAAAACGCTGGTGCCAGTGCTGGGCGTGCCAGTACAGAGCGCCGCACTGAGCGGTGTCGATAGCCTCTACTCCATCGTACAAATGCCGCGCGGCATTCCGGTGGGTACACTGGCGATTGGTAAAGCTGGCGCGGCAAACGCGGCGTTACTGGCAGCACAAATTCTTGCAACTCATGATAAAGAGCTACACCAGCGTCTGAATGACTGGCGCAAAGCCCAGACTGACGAAGTGCTGGAAAACCCGGACCCGCGAGGTGCGGCATGAAACAGGTTTGCGTCCTCGGTAACGGGCAGTTAGGCCGTATGCTGCGTCAGGCAGGCGAACCGTTAGGCATTGCTGTCTGGCCAGTCGGGCTGGACGCTGAACCGACGGCGGTGCCTTTTCAACAAAGTGTGATTACCGCTGAGATCGAACGCTGGCCGGAAACCGCATTAACCCGCGAGCTGGCGCGCCATCCGGCCTTTGTGAACCGCGATGTATTCCCGATTATTGCTGACCGTCTGACTCAGAAGCAGCTTTTCGATAAGCTCCACCTGCCGACCGCACCGTGGCAGTTACTTGCCGATCGCAGCGAGTGGCCTGCGGTGTTTGATCGTTTAGGTGAGCTGGCGATTGTTAAGCGTCGCACTGGTGGCTATGACGGTCGCGGTCAATGGCGTTTACGCACCGATGAAACCGAACAGTTACCGGCAGAGTGTTACGGCGAATGTATTGTCGAGCAGGGCATTAACTTCTCTGGCGAAGTGTCGCTGGTTGGCGCGCGCGGCTTTGATGGTAGCACCGTGTTTTATCCGCTGACGCATAACCTGCATCAGGACGGTATTTTGCACACCAGCGTCGCTTTCCCGCAGGCCAACGCGCAGCAGCAGGCGCAGGCCGAAGAGATGCTGTCGGCGATTATGCAGGAGCTGGGCTATGTGGGCGTGATGGCGATGGAGTGTTTTGTCACCCCGCAAGGTCTGCTGATCAACGAACTGGCTCCGCGTGTGCATAACAGCGGTCACTGGACACAAAACGGTGCCAGCATCAGCCAGTTTGAGCTGCATCTGCGGGCGATTACCAATCTGCCGTTACCGCAACCGATAGTGAATAGTCCGTCGGTGATGATCAACCTGATTGGTAGCGATGTGAATTATGACTGGCTGAAACTGCCGCTGGTGCATCTGCACTGGTACGACAAAGAAGTCCGTCCGGGGCGTAAAGTGGGGCATCTGAATTTGACCGACAGCGACACATCGCGTCTGACCGCGACGCTGGAAGCCTTAATCCCGCTGCTGCCGCCGGAGTATGCCAGCGGCGTGATTTGGGCGCAGAGTAAGTTCAGTTAACCTGGTGCTCATTTGATTGCCGGATGCGGCGTGAACGCCTTATCCGACCTGTGGAAACAGTGATATTTCCAGGTCGGATAATCAGCATCGCATCAGGCACAAATACCGAATGCCTACGACTACAGCGAAATACAGGTCCCCGCTTCGCCCGCCAGCGTCTCTTCAATCCGCGATAACGCCCCAATCCACGCGGGTTTACCACGGCTTCTGACATAGCCACTCACCGCCATTACCTTCGGCCCCATCGAACCATCGGCTTTGGCAAATGGCGCTAAATCATCCGGTGTGGCACGGCGAATGGCGCGTTGCTGCGGCGTTCCCCAGTTTTCATATACCGCATCAGCATCGGTGAGGATCACCAGCCCATCGGCGTTAATCTGCTCAGCGAGCAACGCAGCGGCGAGATCTTTATCAATCACCGCTTCACTCCCTGCCCCATCTTCCGTCACAGGCACACCGCCGCCGCCACTGCAAATCACCACATGCCCCTCTTTGAGCAACAACTCGATGGCTTCACTGTCGAGAATTTTACGTGGTTGCGGAGACGCCACCACCCGGCGTAAATATTTACCATCACGTTTCATCTGCCAGCCGTAAGCCGCTTCCAGTGCCTTTTGTTCTCCTGGCTGATAAACCGGACCGATAAACTTCTCTGGCTGTAAAAACGCCGGATCATCAGGCGAAACTTCAATGCGCGTCAGCACTGTCGTGACAGGCGGCATCTGCGGCTGTGCGCTCAAACTCTGCGCCAGCATATAGCCAATCATCCCCTGACTTTCCGCCACCAGCACATCCAGCGGATACGGTTCTACCTCTTTCCACGCCAGATTCTGTAATGCCAGCAGCCCCACCTGCGGTCCGTTGCCGTGAACAATCGCCAGCCGATAAGAACGGGCCAGGCGCGCCAGCGCGGGTACAGCACTGGCAATATTACGATATTGATTTTCTGCCGTCAGCGCCTCACCGCGCTGGAGTAAGGCGTTGCCCCCAAGAGCCACAACCAGTGTTTTCATGGTTTTCCTTGTAATAATTGTTGACCAAGCCAGAACCCCAGCAGCGTATCTGCCCCTGACGTGTGCCCCAGCGCCAGCAGCGAATCAATCGCAACAGCGGTACGTTTCGGGCAACTCAGAGCATGAACAAAGTGCAGGAGTGGCGAGGCGAAATATCCTTGCGCGGCATAACGTAAATAACTGACGCTCACCGCAGTGGTAACGAGTTGAAGATGGTCGGAACAGGCAAAAAAATGGCGACCGGAGCGCGCATCTAAAGCGCCATAATACCAGGCTGCCAGCAGCATTCCGCTCAGCGTGTCATCATGACTCGGCGTTAATCCCGGCCCTTTACCCAGCCAGTGCCGCCAGTCGGTCTTAACGCCATTGAGCGCGGCCTGAAAACAGTGACGAAACTGGCGTAATTCAGCAGGCAGCGGATCGCTTGTCGCCATCGCCAGTGGCCCGAAAAGCCCGGTTTCCTCCGCGCGTTGCATCCATGCCGCTGCAAGCGGTTGAGGATGCGCAGGCGGCGTAATACGCAGCAAACAATAACGCTGTGGCTGTTTAACCGTGAAACGTCCGAGGCGAATGCCTTGAGCCACAACCTGTGGTCGTTCATTGCCGCATAATCCACCGCATAACGCATCGAATTGCGCGCGGCGAAGCACCCATCCTCCGGGGCCGAAACCACTACCCTGACGATGCAGCGTTAACAGTTCGCCGCTTTCCGTCATCAGGTTAATCGCCCGCCGCCACACTCCCGCTAACCGCCAGGACTGGCGATAATTCGGTGCGCTACTAATGGCAAGCAGAGGATGGATGATCGTCATTGCGCGTTCCTCAACCAATCCCCATGCTTTCAGCCAGTGCTTCCAGCGCCTGTTCAAAACACGCCAGCGGTGCCCGCACAGTGCCTGCGCCAATCTGCCCGATCCCCGCCTCTTTATGGGCGATACCGGTATTGATGAGTGGCGTAATGCCGGTTTCTACCACGCGACGAATGTCCAGTCCCAGGCACGCGCCCTGAAAATCCCAGCCTGGGATCTGCAACTGCATATTGCGTTCAAGGTAAATTTCCGCCATCTCTTCAGATACCGCTCTGGCCGCTTCCATGCCACCCGCACCGACAAAGCGCGTTACGCCAGGCGCTGCGATCATTGCCGCACCTCCGATACCAAAGGTTTCGGTAATCGCGCTATCGCCCATATCCGGGTTCGCCAGATCCTGCGAGAAGCCGGTGAAAAACAGACCTTGCGGAGTGTTTACAGGCGCAGTAAACCAGCGTTCGCCCAGCCCGCTGACCCGAATCCCGAACATATTGCCGTTGCGGGTCATAGCCGTAACGATGCTGCCTGAGCGGATCATCGCGCCAGCATCCATCGCCGCCTTGCAGTAGGCCATCGCGAGGTTGAGGAAGAACTGATCGGTCACGCTGAGGAAATCCATCACTTCCGCAATGTGCTGTTTATCATGATCGAGGCGAGCAATTTGTGGGGCCAGCGTACGCATTAACAGTGCTGAGGAAGCAATATTGCGCTGATGGAACTCATCGCCCATGGTAATGCCCTGCGCCATCATCGCGGTGAGATCGATACCGCGCTCCATGCGCCCCAGCGCCGCGCTTAATACTGGCATTAACACATCGCGCATCCAGCGATGGCGAGTCAGGACATCTTCGCCGTAAGCGCCAAAACGCATCACTTTGCCGATACCTTCGTTGAGGTTGCAGTACGCCCGGTTGCCGTCGGTCACGTTCTCGACCACCAGCATCGGCATACTGACAGAAGTAATGCCGCCCATTGGCCCGACGGCATTCACATGGTGACAAGGAATGAAGTTCACTTCCCCCTGATCCAGCATTGCCAGCGCCTGCGCTTCATCTTTCGCCCAGCCTTCAAACAGACATGCGCCCACACATGCCCCTTTCATGGGTCCGGTCATCTCCTGCCAGCGCATTGGCGGCCCGGCGTGAAGCAGTGTTTTGCCCTCGTTTAGTTCGCTGATAAGTGAAGAAGCCGGTTGCACATCCAGCCAGTGTGGACGAGCGCGACGAATTTGTTCGATAACCGCAGCATTGGCTTGCGCCACTGATGTAAACATGGGAACCCCTTATTGCAAACGTTCTAATAAACGAGCCAGTTTTTTATTGCCGCCGGCGACTGGCGACCATTGGTAATGCACAACCGGTTTGCTGGCGCTTTGTAGCTCCAGCGCAAAGCTGCGTAATCCGATGTTAATCACGGCGACGTTTTCCAGTAATGACGGTGTGTGTTGCTGAGTGGCAGGCGAAAGCGGATGAATCAGCGCCGCTGCCAGCAAGGTGGCTTCCGGCAGCGAACTCACTACCGCGATCCCCGCATCTTCCAGCGTGGCGATTTGTTGCGAGCGGCATTGCGGGTCACGTTCGGTGCCTGTCACCGTGGCAATGGCATACAGTGGTTGATTGTCTGGACGCGCGGCACAGGCTTTTTGCCAGGCGCTCACCAGCGAGGCGGCAGGATCGGCAGTCGCACCGAAGCCAATCACGACATCAAGCAGCAACACGCGCACTTGCGGTTTAGCGCCGAGATCGGCAATTAACAGGTTGCGTAAGGTCGGGTCGATCATCGGATGGGGACGCCCGACGGTGTAGAAATCATCGCCGAGGTCAATAATCTGGTGACCATCGGCGTCGAGCATCATGCCGTGATGATGGGCATCATCGGCTTCCACGCCAAGGTGTCCGGCAAGTAATCCCGCCGCTTCGGCAGCCAGCGTACCGCCGGTATACAAACCGCAAATAAATCCGCTGCTGGCAGGCGTTATCGCGTTACGTCGCGCCGTAACGCGTGAAAGCAGGCAAGCCAGGCGTGCGGCCTCATCCAGCGAGGAGGCAAACCAGACATTCTCGTCGCGGGCCACCGCCGGGGTATAACCTAAAAACAGCGCCACCGTCGGTTTGCCGGTTGCTTTCATGGCATTAACAATTTTCAGACGCACCGCTTCGGCAGGTGGTTTTGAAACAAATGCCAGCACTTCGCTTTTCTCGTCTGCACTGAGCATTTCCAGCGCCGTCAGCGCACTGATGCCGCCCACTTCACGGCTGAGGTCGCGGCCGCCAAGGCCAATCGCGTGAGTAATTCCCTCCCCTGCCAGCGCAATCTGCGAGCACAGCTCCTGAATCCCGGTACCGGAAGCGCCAATGACGCCAATGTTGCCTTCCGGCATCACGTTAGCAAAAGCCAGCGGCGTGCCGGCAATCATCGACGTACCGCAGTCCGGCCCCATCACCAGCAAGCCTTTTTCCCGCGCGCGGGTTTTAAGTTGGATTTCATCTTCCAGCGTGACGTTATCGGAGAACATCATCACGTTGAGGTTGCGATCCAGCGCCTGATTCGCCAGTTCCGCCGCATACTCGCCAGCCACTGAAATCAGCGCCAGACTGGCATCGGGTAATTTCTGACAGGCACTGTCCCAGCGACGCACCTGCGTCAACGCCTGGCTGCTGCCTGAACCCTGCGCCAGTTGTTTTAGCGCCTCTTCAAGCTGTTGCATAATCGCCTGCGCGATCCCCGCATCCGCCGCTTCGCTACGAATTGCCACGCAAATATCGTTCGGCGTGGCGTTATTAAAATCGTCATGCCAGAAACCTGTGGTATCTAATAACACTTTATTGGCGGGCGTACCCATCATTACGGAAACATCATCAACATTTTCTGATTCGCTGAGTTTTCGTGAAATAATCATTAAACTGACCGAATCCTGAAAACACCCTTTTTTAATAAAGGCGTGGATCATAACAACTCCTTAAAAATTGCACCCATGGCAATTGCACGAGCAGTGTTAATGTGGCGATTACGGTATCGATGACAACGGGTAAATAAGGTGATGAATATCACACAGGGATTATTAACAAAAGAATTCAAATAACCGCCAGACTATTACGCGTTATTTTTTAATAAGCATAGTTGTTTTAAAAACCAGGTTAAAAGCGAGCGGATTATCAAATAAATTCTAACTATATTTTTTTGCCTGTCTGGATCACATAATCCAGATATTTTCCCTGTATGTTAATTGCAGTCATGCTTCACACCGTCGTTAAAAAGGAAGACAGATGAAAATCAGTCGGGAAACACTCCACCAGCTAATCGAGAATAAACTCTGCCAGGCTGGGTTAAAACGTGAGCACGCTGCAACCGTGGCTGAAGTATTGGTTTACGCCGATGCCAGAGGGATCCACTCTCATGGCGCGGTGCGCGTGGAATACTACGCAGAACGCATTTCAAAAGGCGGCACCAACCGTGAACCGGAATTTCGTCTTGAAGAAACCGGGCCGTGTTCGGCAATTTTACATGCCGACAATGCCGCCGGACAGGTCGCGGCGAAAATGGGTATGGAACATGCCATCAAAACCGCCCAGCAAAAAGGCGTTGCGGTGGTCGGTATCAGCCGGATGGGTCACAGCGGCGCAATCTCTTATTTTGTACAGCAGGCAGCTCGCGCCGGGTTAATTGGCATTTCGATGTGCCAGTCCGATCCAATGGTGGTGCCGTTTGGCGGCGCGGAAATTTACTACGGTACTAACCCACTGGCCTTTGCCGCGCCGGGAGAAGGCGACGAGATCCTTACCTTTGATATGGCGACTACCGTACAGGCATGGGGAAAAGTGCTCGACGCCCGCTCGCGTAATATGTCTATCCCGGATACCTGGGCGGTCGATAAAAACGGAGCACCAACAACCGATCCATTTGCAGTTAACGCCCTGCTCCCTGCCGCCGGACCGAAAGGGTATGGCCTGATGATGATGATTGACGTCCTCTCAGGCGTCTTACTCGGCTTACCGTTCGGGCGACAGGTTAGTTCGATGTATGACGATTTACACGCCGGGCGTAATTTGGGGCAATTACATATCGTTATTAACCCGAACTTTTTCTCCTCCAGCGAACTATTCCGTCAACATCTTAGCCAGACCATGCGCGAATTAAATGCCATAACCCCCGCGCCCGGTTTTAACCAGGTTTATTATCCCGGACAGGATCAGGAAATTAAACAACGCAAAGCCGCCGTCGAAGGCATCGAAATTGTTGATGATATTTACCAGTATTTAATTTCCGACGCGCTTTATAACACGTCATACGAAACGAAAAATCCCTTTGCGCAATAATTATTGAGACAGGACTTTCTTATGATTACACATTTCCGTCACGCTATAGAAGAAACGCTGCCCTGGCTTTCCTCTTTTGGCGCTGACCCAACGGGTGGGATGACCCGTTTACTTTATTCGCCGGAATGGCTGGAAACCCAGCAGCAATTTAAAAAAAGAATGGCAGCAAGCGGGCTGGAAACACGTTTCGATGAAGTGGGCAATTTATACGGTCGCCTGAGTGGCACCGAATATCCACAGGAAGTGGTTCTGAGCGGTTCGCATATCGATACCGTGGTTAACGGCGGTAACCTCGACGGGCAATTCGGCGCGCTGGCGGCGTGGCTGGCAATTGACTGGTTGAAAACGCAATACGGCGCGCCGTTACGTACGGTCGAAGTGGTGGCGATGGCAGAAGAAGAAGGCAGCCGCTTCCCGTATGTCTTCTGGGGCAGTAAAAATATCTTTGGGCTGGCGAATCCTGACGACGTGCGGAATATCTGTGATGCCAAAGGAAATAGTTTTGTCGATGCGATGAAGGCTTGCGGATTTACTCTGCCGAACGCCCCACTAACTCCGCGTCAGGATATTAAAGCCTTTGTCGAACTGCATATCGAACAGGGCTGTGTGCTGGAAAGTAATGGTCAATCAATTGGCGTGGTGAATGCAATTGTCGGGCAACGTCGCTATACGGTGACGCTGAACGGCGAATCAAACCATGCAGGCACCACGCCGATGGGTTATCGTCGTGATACGGTTTACGCTTTCAGTCGCATTTGCCATCAGTCGATCGAAAAAGCGAAAAAGATGGGCGACCCGCTGGTGCTGACCTTTGGCAAGGTGGAGCCGCGCCCGAATACGGTGAATGTGGTACCGGGTAAAACCACGTTCACCATTGATTGTCGTCATACCGATGCTGCCGTGCTGCGCGATTTCACCCAACAGTTAGAAAACGACATGCGGGCGATTTGCGATGAAATGGACATTGGTATTGATATCGATTTATGGATGGACGAAGAACCCGTGCCGATGAACAAGGAACTGGTCGCCACCCTGACAGAATTGTGTGAACGCGAAAAACTGAATTACCGGGTGATGCACAGTGGTGCCGGGCACGACGCACAAATTTTCGCGCCGCGCGTGCCGACCTGCATGATTTTTATCCCCAGCATCAACGGGATCAGCCATAACCCGGCAGAACGCACCAATATTACCGACCTTGCCGAAGGGGTCAAAACGTTGGCACTCATGCTTTATCAACTTGCCTGGCAGAAATAAGGAGTCATAAATGGGATATTTAAATAACGTCACCGGTTACCGCGATGATTTACTGGCTAACCGTGCGATTGTGAAACACGGTAATTTCGCACTGTTAACACCAGACGGTCTGGTAAAAAATATTATTCCGGGCTTTGAAAATTGTGACGCGACAATCCTCTCCACGCCAAAGCTGGGGGCCTCTTTTGTTGATTATCTGGTCACACTACATCAAAACGGCGGCAACCAACAGGGCTTCGGTGGTGAAGGAATTGAAACGTTCCTGTATGTGATCTCTGGAAATATCACTGCCAAAGCTGAAGGGAAAACATTTACCTTAAGTGAAGGTGGCTATCTTTATTGCCCACCAGGCTCCTTAATGATGTTTGTTAACGCCCAGGCCGAAGACAGCCAAATCTTTTTATATAAGCGCCGCTATGTTCCGGTAGAAGGCCATGCACCGTGGCTGGTTTCTGGCAATGCCAGCGAACTCGAACGCATTCATTATGAAGGCATGGACGATGTTATTCTGCTGGATTTTCTGCCCAAAGAGTTAGGTTTTGATATGAACATGCATATCCTCTCTTTTGCGCCAGGTGCCAGCCACGGTTATATCGAAACTCACGTCCAGGAACACGGTGCCTATATTCTTTCCGGTCAGGGGGTTTATAACCTCGACAATAACTGGATCCCGGTGAAAAAAGGCGATTACATCTTTATGGGCGCTTATTCCTTACAGGCCGGTTATGGCGTAGGGCGTGGTGAAGCGTTTAGTTATATTTACTCGAAAGATTGCAACCGCGACGTAGAGATTTAAGTCATACCACTCGCCTGATTATTTTTAGCTATGTTGGATTTTGCCACGGTTTATACCGTGGCTTTTTTTGCGGTAAATTCAGGTAAAAAACGGATGCGGGATAAAATGCATCCGCTCTAATGGCAAGAGTCAGTTTTTAATTCCCTGACCTATTTTAATGGCGCAGGCAATATTTCGTGCGCTGTTGAAGAGATTGGTTTCACCGCTGGCGAGCACTTCGGCTAAAGGTGCCAGACGCGGCAAAATGCTGAACACCGCGTCAATGCCGTACTGGTGCACCACTTCCACGCCGTCACCCAATACGCCAGCAATCCCAATCACCGGGACATTAAACTGCTTCGCCACCGACGCCACGCCCAGCGGTGCTTTACCGCCTGCCGTTTGCGAGTCGATGCGCCCTTCCCCGGTGATCACCAGCGCTGCGCCCTGCACCGCCTGCTCCAGGTTGACCGCCCGCAGTACAATCTCAATACCCGGTTTAATATCCGCATTGAGGAATACCGCCGCCGCAATACCCATCCCGCCCGCCGCGCCGCCGCCCGCCATCTGGCAGACATTAATTTCAGTTTGCTGTTGTAAAACACGGGCGTAATTTTGCAGCCCCTGTTCCAGCTCTTCGACCATTTCCGGCGTTGCCCCTTTTTGCGGACCAAACACCGCCGCCGCGCCGCGCGCCCCTACCAGCGGGTTATCAACGTCACATGCTACTTCAATATGGCAGTTCGCCAGACGCGGATCGCATTCATCCATCTCAATACTTGCCACGCGTGCTAAATTGCCGCCGTTAGCCGCCAGCACCTGACCGTCGGCATCAAGGAAACGCACACCAAGCGCCTGCGCCATGCCCATACCACCGTCGACCGTCGCACTGCCGCCTATGCCGAGAATAATATGGCGAATGCCGTTATCCAGCGCATGACGAATTAACTCCCCCGTACCAAAACTGGAGGCCAGCAACGGATTACGCTTTTCAGGCGCGACCAGCATCAGACCACTTGCTGCCGCCATCTCAATCACCGCTGTTTTCCCGTCGCCGGTAAGGCCATAAAAAGCATTCACTGTTTCGCCCATCGGCCCGCAGACTTCAAGCGTCACGATGTTGCCGCCCGTCGCGGCGACCATCGCATCCACCGTCCCTTCGCCGCCATCCGCTATCGGCAAACAGATATAGTGCGCATCGGGAAAGAGGGTCGAAAACCCGGCTTTAATTGCCTGACAACATTTTTCTGCACTTAAGCTCTCTTTAAACGAGTCTGGCGCAATGACAATCTTCATTATCAATCCTTTTTCAACAAATTATTCGATGCGTTCCCACGGAATAAGATTATCCATAAGAACAGCCAGTAAAATCCCGACCAGTAAGCCGTTACTGAGCAGAGGACGCAGCGTTAATGGAAGGTCTTGCAGATACACAGGCGGTAATGCCATTAAAAATATGCCGACAAATAACGGCAATGCGAGTCGATAAATATTGCGAGCGGTAAACGTTATTTGCTGGCTAAACACCAGCGCCGAAAAGAGTAAAGGCAGATAAGAAACCAGCATAACCGCGCTACTCACGGGTAAAGGGATACTGCAAAACTGTCGTGTGAGTGCCGGAACCAGTGCCACCAGCAGGCAAATAACGCTGCCATAAATAAACGAACGCCGCGTGTAATCGCCAGTCTGGGTTAATAAACCAATGGATGAAACAAACGGTGAAAATGGAATTACCGCCAGCGGTACGGTTATCAGCGTCATAAATCCGGTCGCCACAAAGCTACGACGATAACGCGTATTCCCCGCGCCCTGCTGAGGATAAAAAACATCCGTGCCCCGAATCGCACCGTAGGTATTGCTGATATTTACCAGACCTGTAATCACCGCCGTCAGAATAATTCCCGGCGACAAAGCACCGCCACTGCCGAGCGGGAACCACTGCCAGTGCAACTCACCGGAGAGCGAATGCGAAGAAGGAAAGCAAAAGTACCACAACAACCAGCCGGTTATCGTGCCGACCAGCAGGCCATAACGGGCAAAACGTTGCGGCAGAAAGATAATCATCGCCAGTACCAGGCACATCACCGCCACCGAGAGCGCGAACGGTGGTAACTGAATTTTAAAATTTGGGTCGGCTATGCCAAACGGCAGCCCGAGCATACCTTTGAAAAAGATAGTGGTCAGCTGCGCGCCCAGCATCAACATAAACAAGACCATCACCGACGGCGTAAATAACCGTGCCAGGCGATGGCCTAATCCGCTAAAACCAATCAACATCGTCAGCACGCCGGAGAGTGCAATCCCCACCGCCAGACTGGTAGCGATATCGTTGATCGGTGTCCCGCGCGATGCTTCGCCAAGGGTGATAGTCAGGATGGTTCCCCACCACAGGCCACCCGGCCCTTCCATAATAGCGCGACGATGACCGCAGAACGCCTGAGCGAAGCAGGCCAGTGCGGTAGCAAGAAAAGCATATTGCGTGAGCGTAAGCAGGCTACTTTGCGGCAACTGAAAAGCAGAAAGTAGCGTAGGAGGAACCACAACCGTGTTGCAAAAAATAAAGAAAAACCACTGAAATCCTGATAACAGGCTTTCGCGGCTGACTGCAAAATTGAACATAAACACACCTTAACCGGAGAATGCCCGCCGCAAGGACGGGCATTGCAGGGGCCAGATTACTGCTGATGTTTAAGGATAAATTGACCTTTCGGCGCAACAGGGAAGCCCTGTTCGATGTCGTAAATCACATCACCACGTAAGATGGTTTTCGTGATACGCGCGCCAATGGTACGGCCAACATACGGGCTGACTTTGTGGCGATATTCCAGATCGTCATTGGTAAGAACATAGCTGCTATTCGGCTGAATGAAGACGAAGTCGGCATCTTTTCCTGGGGCGATACGGCCTTTTTGCTGCAGACCGAAAATATCTGCTGCGTTAGTCGCCATTAATTTGCCGAACATTGGCAGAGACATTCCGCGTTTCTGTACCGCTTCATCGAACATCACGTCCATACAGTTTTGCAGACCGGCAATACCGCCCCATGCTTCCATGATGTTGCCGGCTTTCATTTCCGGAGGGCATGGTGAGTGGTCGGAAACCAGGCAGTCGATTTCACCGTTAAACAGTTTTTCCCACATGCCTTTCTGGTTTTCCAGATCGCGGATCGGCGGTGAACACTTCGCCAGAGTACCGATTTCTTCGAACTGATCGGTATCCAGTACAAAGTAATGCGGGCAGGATTCACAAGTAACGTCCTGACCTTCCTGACGTGCACGAGTCACTTCTTCAACGCCTTCCGGGCTGCTGATATGGCAAACGTGCAGACGGCAGCCGGCAACTTTCGCCAGGTACAGCACGCGGCGAATCGCTTCCACTTCGGTAAATACCGGACGCGAAGCCACATAGTCATGGGCAGTTACGCGACCTTCACGTTTCGCTTCTTCGCCCAGTGCGTCACAGATCAGCGCGTTTTCGCAGTGCACCAGCACCGGCTGCCCCAGTTCGCCCAGCTTCTGCGCACCTTTGAAGAACTGCCAGTCGTTTACATCACGGAAGTCGTTGTCGATACCGCGATCGCCACAGGTCGCAACGAAGCATTTGAAGCCGACAACGCCCACTTCATCCAGCTCATGCAGACGGTCGATGTTGTAAGACACCAGGCCACCGAGTTGCGCCGCATCGATAGTCAGCTTGCCTTTAGCGGCATCGAACTTCAGTTCAATTGAAGCGCGGTCAACCGTTGCAGGCAGCTGGTTGAGCGGCATTTCGATCATGGTGGTGATACCACCTTTTGCCGCTGCGCGAGTACCGGTTTCATAACCTTCCCAGTGGCTACGACCCGGTTCAGAAATATGGGTGTGCGCATCAACCATGCCCGGCGAAACCACCAGACCAGACGCATCCATCACTTCTTTTGCATCACCCAGATCCTGACCGATAGCAGCAATTTTCCCGCCTTTAACGGCGATATCTACAACGCGAGCTTCGTTTTCTAAAATAACGGTGCCGTTTTTAATGATTAAATCAAAAGACATAACAAACTCCTTGTAAAATACAGATTGGTTTTAACTCAATGTTCAATATCGGGATTAATTAACCTATGGTTTTTTGCTCTCCTGTTGTTTCTGCTGTTGTACGTTTCTTTAATAAGGCGTAGGCCGCAAAGGCGACGATGACGCCGACAAACCATGAAACACGAGATAACGGTTCCATAAAGGGAATAAACTTACCGCCAAGAGATAAAATAACGGCCACCAGAGTTACTGAAAACGCAGTGAGGTTAAAACCGTTATCGTAATATTTATAATCGCCAGGTGCGGTGTACAGTTCATCAAGATTAATTTGCCCACGCATCACCACAAAATAATGCGCCATCATGACACCAATTACCGGACCCAGCATCCCGCCGATAATATCGAGGAACAGATAAATACTGTCCTGATTTTCCATTAATTTCCACGGGCAGATCAGCAGGCTGATAATACTGGCAATCAGTACGCCGTTTTTATAGGTCAGTTTCGTCGGTGCAATAGCGGCAATCTGATAACCGGCCGGAATAATATTACCGGTGGCGTTAGTGGAAATGGTCGTCATCAGAATAACCAGTACCGCAAAGAACGAGGCAAACAGGCTGTCCCAACGCTGAACAATATCCAGCACGTTCCAGGTGTCAGCGCCGTAATGAATACTGGCTCCGGCAATAATACATACCCCCGCGACCGCAAACAGAATATAGGCCACAACTAAACCCAGCGTTTGCCCCAGCGCTTGCTCACGAAACGAGTGGGCGTTTTGCGTAAAGTCGGATGCGCTCACCGCCGGTGCCGCCCAGACCGCAACTACCGCGTTAATCACCACCAGGAACAGGAAGCCACTGTTTTCTGCTTTCTGAATACCGCTCGGAATGTAGTCAAAGATTGGACCGAGCCCGACCAGCGAAATCGCCCAAATCGCCATACCGCCGAAAACGATATAGATGCACGGGTTAAGAATGGCAGTGAATTTATTTAAAACTTTGCCACCGCCAAAACCAATACCAACGTTGACCAGCCAGAAGAGTAAGAAAGTCATTAAGCCCGGTAGAGAAAGCCCTAACAGGGTAAAATCACCACCGAGAGTTAAAAATCCCGGCCAGATTTTGCCAATCAGGATCAAGCAGGCCAGCGATCCAGCATAACATTGCAGACCAAACCACATAATGGCAGCAATACCGCCTCTTAATAATCCGGGAAACAGTGCGCCACGTACGCCGTAAGAAGCACGCAGGATCATGGCAAACGGTACGCCGTATTTACTGCCCGCAGCACCGTTTAATACCATTACCGCGGCAATGAAAAAGGCGCTGAGGATAATTGCCAGCATAATACTAAAGGTAGACAAGCCGAGAATAAAAAAGCCACCGACCATCACATAATTGGGAACGTTATGAACCGAACCCATCCATAAGGTAAAATAGTTAAATGTTTTCCAGGTCCGCTGGCTTTGCGTTTTCGGCAATAGATCTTCGCTATAGCCGCGTTGCTGGAATAGTTTTCTCTGATGTTCCATAAATCCCTCTTAATTTCACGTATCGAATAACGTCTTTTTAATCTAGCTATGAGGAACAAATAAAATAAAAATATTATTTTTAATACTGAAGCAACATCTTTGGCTGCTTTCTTTTTTTAATATTGCTGGCCGATTCATTTTCTGATATCGGCCATTTTTATTGCGGGTATCAGGCCAGTTTATGGTTAGCCATTAATTCCAGCGCCTGCACTAACGCAGAGTGATCCAACTGGCTGCCACCGTTTGCCGCACAGGTATTAAACAATTCCTGGCAGGTCGCGGTGTTTGGCAGGTTCAGCGCCAGTGCTTTCGCACTTTGCAGTGCCAGGTTGAGATCTTTCTGGTGCAGCGCAATTTTAAAACCTGGATTAAAGGTGCGTTTAATCATGCGCTCACCGTGAACTTCCAGAATACGTGAGGAAGCAAAGCCGCCCATCAGCGCCTGGCGCACACGTACCGGATCCGCTCCGGCTTTTGAAGCAAATAGCAGGGCTTCAGAAACCGCTTCAATATTGAGCGCCACGATAATCTGATTTGCCACTTTGCAGGTTTGACCGTCGCCGTTACCGCCCACGAGGGTGATATTTTTACCGAGCAGTTCAAACAGCGGTTTAACACGTTCAAATACCGCTTCGTCACCGCCAACCATAATCGACAACGTCCCTTCACGCGCACCGATTTCACCGCCGGAGACTGGCGCATCGAGATAATCGCCGCCCAGTTCATTCACCTGACGAGCGAAACGCTTAGTTTCAATCGGGGAAATGGAGCTCATATCAACAATGGTTTTGCCCTTCAGCGAGGCTTTGGTACAACCATTTTCACCAAACAGAACTTCTTCAACCTGTGGCGTATCCGGCACCATAATAAAAATGATGTCCGATGCTTCCGTTACCTGGCGCGCAGTTTCAACACTGACGGCACCCAGTGACAGTAATTCATCAGCAACCGGACCAATGGTTGTGACATGCAGTTGATGACCGGCACGCGCCAGATTAATGGCCATCGGAGTACCCATAATACCTAAGCCAATAAATCCCAGTTTCATAATTAACCTCTTTTAAATTTCGCTTTTCCTGAATTCAGACAACACGATCCCCTGCCGACTTAGCGACCTAAAAAAGCATTGTCTGAATAGCGTTACGTTTTAACGGTACGGATCCATCCAGCGTAAACCGGCTTCCGTGGTGGTTTGGGGTTTATATTCACACCCAACCCAACCGTTGTAGTCAGAATTTTCAATTACCGTAAAGAGATATTCGTAATTAATTTCTCCGGTTCCCGGTTCGCCGCGATGCGGATTATCGGCAATTTGCAGGTGACCAATTTTATCGGCCCATTGAGTCATAGTGTTGGTTAATTCACCTTCCATCCGCTGCATGTGATAAATGTCATACTGAATTTTCAAATTGCAGCAACCAACATCATCAATCAGTTTCAGCGCCTGCCGAGTTCCGGTGAGATGGAAACCAGGAATATCAAAATGGTTGATAGGTTCAATCAGTAATAAAATATCTTCTTTCATCAGCATATTCGCGGCATAACGCAGGTTTTCTACAAGCGTTGCGTGAATCTGTTCACTGCTGAAACCAGCCGGCGTTTTACCGACCAGACAGTTAATTTTTTTATTACCCAGCGCACGGGCATAACGAATCGCTGCTGCTACGCCATCCCGAAACTCTTCTTCACGGCCAGGAATACAGGCAATACCGCGCTCCCCCGCCGCCCAGTCACCCGCCGGTAAATTGTGCAGCGTATGTTCGAGTTTATTACTCGCCAGTACCTGTTTTAATTCTTCAATGTCGTAGTCATAAGGGAACATAAATTCAACACCGCGAAAACCACACTGCGCAGCTTTCTCAAAACGGGCGAGAAAATCATACTCACCAAATAACATCGATAAATTAGCAGAGAAACGTAACATTATTTATCTCCCTTATTCATAGTGCATGAAGCAGGTTTCAGTCGGTGCGTCCACTGCGTTATCGGCGATATCTTCAAATTCCATGACGTTATCCAGTTCGCTGCCCATCGAAATATTGGTCACACGCTCGAGAATAACTTCCACGACTACCGGTACCCGATATTGCGCCATTAAGGCTTTCGCCTGTTCAAAGGCTGGTGCAATATCTTCCGGTTTGAAGACCCGAATCGCTTTACAACCTAAACCTTCCGCTACTTTTACGTGGTCGACGCCGTAACCGTTCACTTCACTGGAGTTAATATTTTCGAACGCGAGCTGTACGCAGTAATCCATATCAAACGCGCGCTGCGACTGGCGAATCAGCCCCAGATAGGCGTTATTGACCAGTACATGGATGTACGGAATGTTGAACTGTGCGCCAACGGCCAATTCTTCAATCAGGAACTGGAAGTCGAAGTCACCGGAAATCGCCACCACTTTGCGCTCTGGATCAGCGGCACACACGCCCAGCGCCGCCGGAATGGTCCAGCCCAACGGGCCTGCCTGCCCACAGTTGATCCAGTGGCGGTCTTTAAAGACATGCAGCATTTGTGCCGCAGCGATTTGTGACAGACCAATGGTGGTGACATAACAAACATCGCGACCAAAGGCTTTGTTCATCTCTTCATACACGCGCTGCGGTTTCACCGGCACATTGTCGAAGTGGGTTTTGCGCAGCAAAGTGCGTTTGCGCTGCTGGCAGTCGGCGACCCATTCTTTACGACACGGCAGACGACCCGCTTTTTGCATCTCCTGCGCCACTTCAACCAGCAGCGTCAGCGCTGCTTTAGCATCAGAGACAATGCCGAGATCCGGACACAGCACGCGGCCAATTTGCGTCGGCTCAATATCGATATGAACGATTTTGCGCCCTTCGGTGTATTTCTCTACCGAACCGGTATGACGGTTAGCAAAACGGTTACCGATACCAAACACCATGTCGGACGCCAGTAGCGTTGCGTTACCGTAACGATGCGCGGTTTGCAGACCCACCATCCCGGCCATCAGTTCGTGGTCATCCGGGATACAGCCCCAGCCCATCAGCGTTGGGATCACCGGAACGCTGGTCAGTTCAGCAAACTGTTGTAGCAGTGCAGCTGCGTCAGCATTGATTACCCCGCCCCCGGCAACAATCACCGGACGTTCGGCCTGAATTAACATTTCTACAGCTTTTTCGATCTGCATACGGCTGGCAGCAGGTTTGTAGACCGGCAGCGGTTCGTACATGTCAGGATCAAACTCGATTTCCGCAACCTGAACGTCGAACGGTAAATCCACCAGTACCGGACCCGGACGACCAGAACGCATCAGGTGAAATGCCTGTTGCAGCACGCGAGGCACCAGCGCCGCTTCACGAACTGTAACCGCCATTTTGCTGACCGGCTTGGCGATAGCTTCGATATCAACAGCCTGGAAATCTTCTTTATGCAGACGGGCGCGCGGTGCCTGGCCGGTAATGCACAGAATAGGAATGGAATCAGCAGAAGCGGAATAGAGCGCGGTGATCATGTCCGTGCCCGCAGGACCGGAAGTCCCCAGACATACGCCGATATTCCCTGCCGTTGCGCGGGTATAACCTTCCGCCATGTGCGAAGCACCTTCCACATGACGCGCCAGAATGTGACGAATACCGCCGTGCTTACGCATCGCTGAGTAGAACGGATTGATTGCAGCTCCCGGAACGCCGAAGGCGGTGGTGATACCTTCTTTCTCCAGCACATACATTGCCGCGTCAACGGCTCTCATTTTTGCCATTTTATTCCTACCTCTATTAATTGGAAAAATTTTCCAACTTTCAAATTTTGTCAAAAAAACCCGCTCCGCAGAGCGGGATGCGACAGACACTATGGATGTGCTTTCAGTCCCAACGCCGTGCTGATATCGCGGGCGGTGTCTCTGACCAGCTCACCCTGACTGACAAAACGATCTTCTGTCAGTCTTGATGAAGGCCCGGAGATGGAGATAGCGGCAACAACACTACCTACATCATCGTAAATTGCTGAAGCTATGCAATTCAGGCCGACAACATGCTCTTCTTTATCTACGGTATAGCCCAGTTCACGCGCTTGTTCCAGGTCCTTCAGCAAGGTGGGCATATCCACAAGCGTCGTTGGCGTAAACTGCTGCAAACCGGTTTGCAGAATGATGCTCATCAACTCCTCTTCCGCCAGTGGATAAAGCAGCGCCTTGCCCGCACCGGAAGCATGCAGCGGCAGACGACTGCCCAGCGGCGCACACATCCTGACCATCGATTTACACTCTAACTGACCAATTAATACTGCTTCATTGCCGTTACGAATAGCGACATTGACCGTTTCGCCGGAAAGTAACATCAGGCGGCGCATAAACGGCCCGGCGACGGAGAGGACATCGCGGTTATGGATGTACGCCGCACCGACATTAAAGACACCTAATCCTATATGCCACCAGCCTAACTGACTGTCCTGATAGACAAAATCCGCTGCCTGTAAAACCTTCAGCAAGCGAAAGGTCGTGGAGAGCGGCAAATCCAGATTGAGAGAAATATCGCTAACCGATGAACTTCCCCCACTTTTTTCCAGATATTGCAGAATCGCAATTCCCCGCTCTAACGCCTGTGCGCCCTTCTGTGCCACAGGCTCCGCCTGTCCTGGCCTGCCGCGCCGTCTAACTTCCGTCATACCTACGTTAACTCCGACCTACAAGTGAGCATAAACAATGAACAATTAGTTTATCTTATGCAAGTCGGTTGCAGGCGTCACGCAAAACAGAGTTCCTGTTCAGGAATACTTTCAACATCACAGTTGTCACTGCCGCCGCGATCGATGGTCAGAAAATCGGTGACGCGCTGCCAGGCGAAAAGTGGGTGATGCCAGACGTTACGATGGTAATTCACCCCCTGTTCACCGTTGGTGATAAACGCCCGCAGCGTTGACAGGTCTGGTTTGTCGTCACCTAACGCCACGACCACCACAAACACTTCACCTTTCATCGGGATAAAGGCCTGAGTGCCCAGCGGATGACGTTCGAGTTCGTGAATGGTCAGCGGCAGATTCGCCGGTTGCGCGCGGTTAATGCTGATGAGCGTACGGTCTTGCTCAAGAATCTCAACCAGCGCCAAATCGTGGTAACGCTCCACCAGGCCATTGTTAATATGGAAAAAATCCCGTTGCTGCGTTTCGATTACGTCGCCATAAGCACTAAAGGCTTCCTGACTTAACGGTAATACCTGAAGTTTCATCTTTTTATCCTTGTAACATAATTCCGTTCAACCACTGCCGACCGGTCAGCTTGGTTTCAATAACAGGCAATCTAAAACCTTAAGAGAACAACATCAATACAAAAGTTGGAATATTTTTCCAAAACTAGATTTAGTCCACAAATTGAACAGGGTTATCATGTAAAAATACTGATAAATCAGAGGATAATAAAATCACGCAACTTGCGGATTTAAAAGGGGATACCTGAAGATGTTCGATCCAGAAACCTTGCGGACTTTCATTGCGGTTGCTGAAACAGGAAGTTTTTCAAAAGCGGCAGAACGATTGTGTAAAACCACGGCGACGATCAGTTATCGCATTAAACTTCTGGAAGAGAATACCGGAGTGGCGCTGTTTTTCCGCACGACTCGCAGCGTGACGTTGACAGCGGCTGGCGAGCATCTACTTTCTCAGGCCAGAGACTGGCTGAGCTGGCTGGAAAGTATGCCCAGCGAGCTGCAACAGGTGAATGATGGCGTGGAACGCCAGGTGAATATTGTCATCAACAACCTGCTCTACAACCCCCAGGCCGTCGCCCAGTTGCTGGCGTGGCTGAATGAACGTTACCCCTTTACCCAGTTTCACATCTCCCGACAAATCTATATGGGCGTCTGGGATTCGCTATTATACGAAGGTTTTTCACTGGCTATCGGCGTCACGGGAACCGAGGCGCTGGCAAATACCTTTAGTCTTGATCCCTTAGGATCGGTGCAATGGCGCTTTGTCATGGCGGCGGATCATCCGCTGGCGAAAGTTGAAGAGCCGCTAACAGAAGCGCAGTTGCGGCGCTTTCCGGCGGTTAATATTGAAGACAGCGCCCGCACACTAACCAAACGCGTCGCCTGGCGATTGCCGGGGCAAAAAGAGATTATTGTTCCCGATATGGAAACGAAAATCGCCGCCCATCTGGCGGGCGTTGGCATTGGTTTTTTGCCAAAATCACTTTGCCAGTCAATGATCGATAATCAACAACTGGTCAGCCGGGTAATCCCAACGATGCGCCCTCCTTCGCCATTGAGTCTGGCATGGCGCAAATTTGGTAGCGGCAAAGCGGTAGAAGATATTGTGACCTTGTTTACCCAGCGCAGGCCGGAAATCAGCGGATTTTTAGAAATTTTCGGCAACCCACGCAGTTAAAAATCAAGTTTCCTTGCGCGTTGGCGCGTAAAATAGCGCGCAAGCTGATTTGAGGTTCACTTTTAACTATGCAAGAGAGACACACGGAACAGGACTATCGTGCCCTGCTGATTGCTGATACGCCCATTATTGATGTTCGCGCCCCCATCGAGTTTGAGCAAGGCGCAATGCCCGCCGCTATCAATCTGCCGTTAATGAATAATGATGAACGCGCCGCCGTTGGCACCTGCTACAAACAGCAAGGGTCTGACGCGGCGCTGGCGCTGGGGCATAAACTGGTGGCGGGTGAAATTCGTCAGCAGCGCATGGACGCCTGGCGGGCAGCGTGTCTGCAAAATCCGCAAGGTATTCTCTGCTGCGCCCGTGGCGGTCAACGTTCACATATTGTGCAACGCTGGCTGCATGAAGCGGGGATTGATTATCCGCTGGTAGACGGCGGTTATAAGGCACTGCGCCAGACCGCGATTCAGGCGACCATTGAACTGTCACAAAAACCGATAGTGCTGATTGGCGGTTGTACTGGCAGCGGTAAAACGCTGTTAGTGCAGCAACAGCCGAACGGTGTTGATCTGGAAGGGCTGGCGCGCCATCGCGGTTCGGCGTTTGGTCGCACGTTGCAACCGCAACTTAGCCAGGCGAGTTTTGAAAATCTGCTGGCTGCCGAAATGCTAAAAACCGACGCCCGTCAGGATTTGCACCTGTGGGTGCTGGAAGATGAAAGCCGGATGATTGGTTCTAATCACCTGCCGGAATGTCTGCGCGAGCGAATGACTCAGGCGGCGATTGCGGTGGTAGAAGATCCGTTTGAGATCCGTCTTGAACGCCTGAACGAAGAGTATTTCTTGCGTATGCATTATGATTTTACCCATGCGTACGGCGACGAACAGGGCTGGCAGGAGTATTGCGAATACCTGCATCACGGACTTTCGGCGATTAAGCGTCGGCTGGGGCTACAGCGCTATAACGAACTGGCTGCACGTCTGGATGCGGCGCTGGCAACGCAACTCACCACTGGCAGCACCGACGGTCATCTGGCCTGGCTGGTGCCGTTACTTAAAGAATATTACGACCCAATGTATCGCTATCAGCTTGAGAAAAAAGCGGAAAAAGTTGTCTTTCGCGGTGAGTGGGCGGAAGTGGCGGAATGGGTTAAGACGCAGTGATGAGGGACGTATTTGTATTAGTCGCGACTTGATCTGACACATGGCCTTGAAAGGTTGAGAGTTACCGGTTTTGATATGAGTGTCGAATCCTTATCCAAAACAAGAGGTAACTCTCATGCTTCATACTGCCAATCCCGTCATCAAACACAAAGCCGGTTTGCTCAATCTGGCTGAAGAACTCAGCAACGTATCAAAAGCCTGTAAAATCATGGGCGTTTCGCGTGAAACGTTTTATCGTTACCGCGAACTGGCCGCTGAAGGCGGTGTGGATGCGCAGATTAATCGTAGTCGCCGCGCTCCTAACCTTAAGAACCGTACCGATGAGGCAACTGAACAGGCTGTTGTTGATTACACCGTCGCTTTCCCGACACATGGTCAGCACCGGGCCAGCAACGAGCTGCGTAAACAGGGGGTTTTTATCTCCGACAGTGGTGTCCGTTCTGTCTGGTTACTCCATAACCTTGAGAATCTCAAAAGACGATACTGAACAAATTTTATCAGGTGACGTTCCGTAAAAAGTTGTATGGAGTTCTCGATGCAGTCGGCGCGACTATCAGTACCCCCGCTGAACCCTGGACTATCGGGCCGCCGTACTGGGGCATGTCACCCTGGCGTGCCGCTGGTTTTCCGCTAATGGTTTATTTCCTCTTTCTTTCCCGGCGAGAATTTATTTTAATCCGGAAGGATTATTTATTTTCAGATAGGGACTCACATTAAACACGAAACATTTTAATTAATGCATGGCTGAATATGTATTACACAATGTCAGATATCGTAAAAGACCAGTGCAATTCTATGTAAACTCTCTGACTGTTCATTTTATTTGTTGTTTCAGGGTCGGAACTCACCCTCAATAAACAACTGAATACGAGTAGATATTCATCGTCTGAGCTATATGGCTTTACACAATAGCCGACATGTCTTTTCTCAGTCAGGGATTTTACTTTTCCTCACTACGAAGTTGACGACTTCGATATGGGATAGACTCTTAATTCAAGCAATTACTCTGCACAAGCATCAGGCAATCCAGCTCCAATATTTGTTATAAAATAATGCGTAACATTAATTTCACCAACAAAAAAAAGGTTTACGCTATCCCCTTGCCCTGGTATTTTACCATATTTACACCACACTTTTTTTGTATCTGGATCATTCTCTGATACGATTTTCGCCACTTGTTCCCTGGCCCTCACCGTCAATGTTTTCTTAAACCTCCCCCCATCATCGATTGTTAGGGAAAAATAAGAAAAAAAATAATCATCTTCTACATTTGTGGATATTGATATATCCACCGCTACATGCGGAAAAAAATCTGGGAGCCATGTAAAAACCCCATCACTTTCTGGTATTGCCATATAGTTTATGTAATGCTTACTTACAAGAGATTCATCTTTGTGTAAATAAAGATAAGTAGTCACGCATAAAAAAACAACGATTATAATAGCAAAAATAAATATTACCATCTTTGAGATGTTACTTGAGATAGCCAGCATCTTGTAAAGCCTTTATCGTTTTTTTATGCTCTGGATTAATATAATCAATACATCTATTTGAGCAATCTTGTGTTAATGGACATGTCAACCCATGTTCATTTACAGCCAAGTCTTTTTTATTATCTTCAATCATCTCAGAATGGGATAACTTTACTTTTCTGCCGTACATACCGAACATATTTAACCCGTAATCTCTAATCTCTTTTTCATAACCCAGCCCTTTCGCTGATCGGCTAACACCAGCGTCATTTAATTTAGACACTCGACAAAATGCCATACAATGGAAAAATTGATCAGTCCCACCTAAATTTAATCTCTTCATATCATCATAAGTATCAGATAATATATCCCATGCTCTTTGATGGTTTAGTTGTTCTTTTTTTCGCATTAACGCTACATCTGCAGGACTTAACCCTAATGGATCAATACCATTCACCGGATTCAGCGGATACGCATACAGACTCCATCCCCCCGCCAGCCCAATCGGGTCCTGAGTAATATATCGTCCCAGCAACGGATTGTAGTACCGGTTCCGGTTATAATACAGCCCTGACTCCTCATCGTGTTGCTGCCCTGGCAGACGGTACGGCTGGTGCAGGTGATGCGGGTTTTCCTCATTCAGCAGGTTTCCCCACTCATCATACTCCCCGCTCCACGCCGTATTGCCGTCTTCGCTGATGAGCGCCAGCGGCAGCCCCCGGTGGTCACAGTGATAAAGATGAATTTTTCGCTCAGGTAAATAAACCGGCTCTATCTGTGCCGCCAGCCGCTCCACCGTCAGCCCG